>JBGPNP010000126.1:0-7103 GCA_041487575.1 Gaiellaceae bacterium
GTCTCGACCATGCCGGTGCCCGTCGGCACGGCGACGGCGCGTCCGTCGACGGTGACGGTGACGAGCTCCGGAGCGCTCATAGGCCAACTTCCCCACGAACATCCTCCCGAGCGAAGCGATGGGACAAACCGCTGCCGCGAAAGACGCGCAGCGTCTTTCGCGGAGAACCCCCGCGGAAAATGCGAAGCATTTTTCGCGGCTTTTCGCGGATAGCTCACTTCACGGCCTCCCTGTACGCAGGCAGGCGGAGGACGAAGGTCGCGCCCTCGCCCGGCGTGGACCGCGCGAGCAGCTCGCCCCCGTGCATCTGCGCGATCCCGAGCGAGACCGGGAGGCCGAGGCCCGTGCCGCCGACCGACCGCTTCGTGGTGAAGAAGGGCTCGAAGATCCGGGGCAGGAAGTCCTCCGGGATCCCGGGGCCGTTGTCGCGAACGCTCGCCTGCACCCAGTTTCCGTCGCGCGCGAGCTCGATCTCGACCGTCCCGCCGCCCGGCATCGCCTGCTGGGCGTTCGCGACGAGGTTGACGAGGACCTGCTTGAGCTGGCTCGCGCTCGCGTGGACGAGCGTCTCCTCCGCGCAGTAGCGCTCCACGATCTCGACCTGCTTCGCGGCGCTCGTGCGACGCAGGAGCTCCACCGTCTGGGCGAGAACCTCGCGGAGCGAGACGACGGCCTGCTCGTCGGAGCGCTCGCGGGCAAAGTCGAGGAGAGCGCGGACGATCGCCTTGATCTCGAGTCCCGTCTCCTGGACGAGCTCGAGGCGGTGGTGCGTCTTCGTCCCGGGCTCTGTCTCCTTGAGGAGGAACTCGACGAGGCCGAGGATGGCGAAGAGGGGGTTGTTGATCTCGTGCGCGACGCCGGCGGCGAGCTCGCCGATCGTCGCGAGCTTCCCGCTCACGAGCAGCTGCTGCTCGAACCTGCGGCGCTCGGAGAGGTCGGTGATCAGGCCGACCGCCGCAAGTGGAGTGCCGTCGAGGTCGCGAATCCAGAAGCGGAGGATCTCGACGGGGAGGAGCTCGCCGTCCTTGCGCCGGAAGAGAGCCTCGACCCGCCTCGTCCCGTCGGGCGGGGCCCACTCGTCGTCGTCGAACTCGTCGGGTGTTGACGTCCACCAGGGGAACGGGGGCTCGATGCCCTCCATCTCGGCACGCTCGTAGCCCACGAGCTTCGAGAAGGCACGATTCGACGTGAGCATCTTCCGCGTCGTGGGATGGAGCACGCTCACGCCTGTGGGCATGGCGTCGAAGAGCCGCTCGAGGAAGCGCTCGGTGAGAAGCTCGCGCTCGTGCCGCTCGGTGACGTCGCGGAACACGGACACGGTGCCGGTGAGGTCGCCGCCTCCAGCGACGATCGGGGACGTCGTGCCCTCGAAGATGCGCTCGACGCCGTCGAGGCGGGTCGCCCTGACAAGGAAGTGCTGCGCCAGGCGAGTGCTCCTGACGACGTCGGTGACCAAGCCGATGTCGAGCGGCTGACCGTCGAGCGTTCGCAGGTTGAAGGCATCGAAGTCCGGCGCCACGCCGTCCGGAAGCGCGAGCAGGCGACGTGCCGCGGTGTTCACGACGACCGAGTCTCCGGTGATCAGCCAGAACCCGTCGCCGACCGACTCGAGCACCGTCTCGAGCCGTGCGCGGTCGCGCGCCCGCCGGCGCTCCTCCTCAGCGCGGTAGGCGACGCCGGTGAGCGCGCCAAGAGTGCGAAGCGCGCGGACGCTGCGGTCGACGGTGGCCTCAGCCCGCCGGGTGCGCCAGGCGGCCTGAAAGGTGAGGACCGGCACACCCTCGACGTGGAGCGGAACCGTCACTCGGGTGGCGAGCCGGCGCACTGCCTTCGCGATCGCCCATGACACTCCCTCCGTCTTCGAGCTCCGCTCGACGACCGGCTCGCCGGTCGTAGCGGCCAGGTACGGCGTGCTGGAGCCGGGGACTTCCTCGCCGACGAGGCTCGCGCCGTCCCCCGCTCCCGCACGGACGACGCCGCGCCGGAGGTCCTCGTCCCAGACGACGAGTGTGACGAGGTCCGCCTCGAGAAGGTCGCGCGCCGTCAGCGCGAGCAGTCGCAGCGCCTCGTCCAGCTCGGGTGCGCTGTTGACGGCGACCGCGCTCTCGATGAGAGCCTGGTCGTCTTCTCCCTCGGAGCGCGAATCGCCGGCCGGGGGAACACGAGCCGCCGCCTTGCTCATTACGCTTCATGCTCGTCCCGGCGCCGAACTTCCGCCATCCCCGCGGCCGCGCCGCCGCCGTCACCCGTTTCGGTGACTCGCGCGACGTTGTCACGTGGCGACGCGAGTGGAGACTAGTGCATAGTGTCCAGTGTGAGCGCGGTCGTCACCTGCATCGTCGCCGACGACCATCCGGCGATGGTCGAGGCCGTTTGCGACGTCCTGGCCGAGCACGGCATCGAGGTCGTCGGCAGGGCGAGGGACGGCGAGGAGGCGCTGACCAAGATCGAGACGAGACGGCCGAACGTCGCGCTCGTCGACCTCCGCATGCCACGGCTTTCCGGCATCGAGCTCACCCGCCGCGCGGGCACCTCGGCCCCGGAGACCTCCGTCATCCTCTATACGGCCTACGGCGAGCGCGCCCTCCTGACCGAGGCGTTCGATGCGGGCGCGCGCGGGTTCCTCCTCAAGGAGGCCCCGCTCGTCGACCTCGTGCGCGCGGTCGAGATCGTCGCCAGCGGCGGCACGTACGTCGATCCGGTTCTCGCCGGGGTCTTCGCGACAGCCGCCCTCACGGCGAAGCTTCCCGCCCTGACACAGCGCGAGCGAGATGTGCTGCGGCTGCTCGCGGACGGGCTCTCGAACGAGGAGATCGGGAAGCGGCTCTTCATCTCGCCCGAGACCGTGCGGACACACGTGCGCAAGGCGATGGCCAAGCTCGACGCCGACACGCGCACGCAGGCCGTGGCGAAGGCGCTCCGCCAGTCGCTGATCGCGTAGGTTCGGCTACTTCGCGACTGAGGCGTTGACGAGCTCTGTGAGAGCCGACCCGTGCCGGCCGCGGGCGAGGCCGACGAGGTAGCAGATCAGCGGCGCGTTCGTGCGCTCGCCGCTCTCGTGGGCGGCGACGCGGGCAAGCTCGAGGAGCTCGTCGATCTCCTGCTGTGCCAGGCCGTAGTCGCCCGGCGCCGCGCCGACCGCATCAGCAAGCCTCGCCCGCGCCAGCTCGAGCCACTCGTGCACGGCGCAAGCCTACTTGCGCCACGTGGGGTACCGCCGCGAGGAGGTAGAGCACGGCGAAGGCGCCGCCGACGGCCGCATAGCCACCCGCCGCGAGGGCGACGCCGCCGACCGCGGCGCCGATGAGATAGCCGAAGTGCGTTGCCGCGGTGCGAACGCCCATCGCGGCCACCTGGCGCTCGCGAGCCGCGTCGAGCCCGAACGAGCCCCCGGCGAGAGACCTCCCGGCGTTGACGAAGACGAAGCCGCCGAGGAGGAGTCCCGTCGCCCAGGCCGACGGGCGGACGGCGCCGATGAGCGAGACGCCGAGCGCGCCCGCGACGGCAAGGCCGACGAGGAGCCCGCGCGAGCGCCGATCGACCCAGCGGCGGAAGAAAAGGCTGCCCGGGAAGTAGGCGAGCATCGCCCCGCCGAGCACGAGCCCGGTCAGGCGGAGCGAGATCCCGTACGTCTCGATCAGAAGCGCGCCGGCATAGACGAGCATCCCGGTCCAAGCCGAGTAGGCCAAGAGCTCGCCGACGGCCCAGACCGCCACGTCGCGGTTTCGGGCGAGCGAGCGCAGGTCGCCACGGGAGCCCCGCCGCGGCAGCGTCGTCGGAAGCCTGCTCGCGCCGACGATCGCCGCGACGCTGGCCGCGAGCGGTACCGCGAGCCACGCGTAGCGCCAGCTCGCCTCGCCGACGAGGCCGATGACGGGCATGCCGACGAGCCAGGCCGTCGCCTGCCCGCCGAGCGCCCAGGAGAGCGCGCGCGCCCGCATCTCCCGCGGCGCCCACTCGGCCACTCCGGCCACGCCGCCCGAGAGAAGGATCCCGACCGCGATCCCGAGCGGCACCTGCGCGAGCGCGAGCACGGCGAATGTCGGCGCCGACGCCGAGAGGACGCAGGACGCGGCCATGACCGCGAGGCCGGCGAGGATGAGCCTCTTCAGGCCGAAGCGGCGCGCGAGGAGGCCGACAAGGAGGGCGGTCGTGCCCGCCGCGACACCAGAGACGGCGCGCAGCTGCCCCGCCGTCGCCGTCGAGACGCCGAAGTCACGCGCGACCTCGACGAGGATCGGGGAGAGGACGAGCGTCCCCGACTGGTTCGCGAGCAGGCAGAGGAAGAGCGCGACGAGCGGGCGGGGCGGCATCCGGCGAATGTAGACGGGGCGCGGCGCCGGTGCCGAAACTAGACTCTCGTGCGGCATGAAGGTCGGGGTCACTAAGGAGACTGCCGCCGGGGAACGGCGGGTGGCCCTGGTGCCGGACGTCGCGAAGCGACTCGCCGGCGCCGGGGTCGAGGTCGTCGTCGAGAGCGGGGCGGGCCTCGAGGCGGGCTTCACCGACGCCGCCTACGCGGAGGCGGGCGCGCGTGTCCTCCCGGACGCCGCCGCGCTCTACCGCGAGGCCGACCTCGTCTGCAAGGTGCAGAAGCCCTCGCCCTCGGAGGTGGAGCAGCTCCGCTCCGGGCAGGCGCTCGTCGCCTTGCTCCAACCGCTCGTCAACACCGAGCTCGCCCAGGCCCTCGCGGCCCGCGGGGCCACCGCCTTCTCGATGGACGCGATCCCGCGCATCACGCGCGCGCAGCCGATGGACGCGCTCTCCTCGCAGGCGACCGTCGCCGGCTACAAGGCCGCCGTGCTCGCCGCCGCCGAGCTGACGAAGTTCTTCCCCATGCTCACCACCGCCGCAGGGACGATCGCTCCCGCCAAGGTCCTCGTCCTCGGCGCCGGCGTCGCCGGGCTCCAGGCGATCGCGACCGCGCGCCGGCTCGGCGCGGTCGTCTCGGCGTTCGACACGCGGCCGGTCGTCCAGGAACAGGTCGAGAGCCTCGGCGCGAAGTTCCTCGAGCTCGACGTCGAGGGCGCCGAGGGCCGCGGCGGCTACGCCGTCGCCCTCTCCGCGGATCAGCACCGGCGCGAGCAGGAGCTGATCACGATGCACGTCGGCGAGTCCGACGCGGTGATCACCACGGCGCTCATTCCCGGAAAGCCGGCGCCGGTGCTGATCACCGAGGAGGCGGTCGGCAGGATGCGGCCCGGCTCGGTCATCGTCGACCTCGCCGCCGAGATGGGCGGGAACTGCGAGCTGACCGTGCCGGGCGAGCGGGCCGTCGCGGCAAACGGCGTCGTCCTCCTCGGCTACACGAACCTCCCGAGCACGATGCCGGCGCACGCGAGCCAGATGTACGCGCGGAACGTCCTCTCGTTCCTCCAGAACATGCTCGAAGACGGCGAGCTCGTGCTCGACTTCGAGGACGAAATCGTGCGCGAGACCTGCGTGGCGCACGAGGGCCGGGTCCTCAAGGAGCCTGTCCCCGCATGACTTTTCCGGGGAAAATGCTGCGCATTTTCCCCGGCGGAAGCTTGTCCCTTCGCTTCGCTCGGGAGGATCGTCTCAGGGAGATAGTCCAGTGACCCTGCTCAACTCCATCACCGTCTTCGTCCTCGCCGTCTTCATCGGCTTCGAGATCATCTCCAAGGTCCCGGCGATGCTCCACACGCCGCTCATGTCCGGGACGAACGCGATCCACGGCATCGTCCTCGTCGGCGCCATGCTCATCGCCGGCTCGGCTCACTCGGACCTCGAGAAGGCGCTCGCGTTCGTCGCGGTCGTCTTCGCGACGATCAACGTCGTCGGCGGGTTCCTCGTCACCGACCGGATGCTCGAGATGTTCAAGCGCAAGCCGACCGAGCGCGAATGACGGCGATCCCGCTCGCCCTCTCCCAGACGGCGATCGACGTGACGTACCTCGTCGCGGGCATCTGCCTCATCGTCGGCATCCGTCGGCTCTCGGGGCCGCGGACGGCCCGCTCGGGGAACGTCATCGCGGCCGTCGGGATGGCGATCGCGCTCGTCTTCACGCTTTTCAACCGAAGCATCGACAACTTCTGGCTGATCGCAGCCGGAGTCGCGCTCGGGACCGTGATCGGGGTCGTCTCGGCCCGCAAGGTGAAGATGACCGCGATGCCGCAGATGGTGGCGCTCTTCAACGGCGTCGGCGGGGGCGCGGCGGCGCTGATCGCGGCAGCCGAATACCACCGGCTCTCGCCTTCGCCCGGCCACATAGCGCACCACATCATTGGCGCCATGCTCTTCTCGGCGCTGATCGGCTCGGTCTCCTTCGCGGGGAGCCTCGTCGCCTTCGGGAAGCTCCAGGAACTCATGCCGGGACGGCCGATCGTGTTCGCCGGGAACCAGATCGTGAACGGCGCCCTCCTCGCCGCGCTCCTCGCCTTCGGCGCGGTCGCCGGCGCCACGGAGGGCGGCGTCTGGATGCTGCTGCTCCTTCTCGGCGCCCTCGTCTTCGGGTTGCTGCTCGTGCTACCGATCGGCGGCGCCGACATGCCGGTCGTCATCTCGCTCCTGAACGCTTTTACCGGCCTCGCCGCCGCCTCCGCCGGCTTCGTCCTCGACAACACGGCGCTCATCATCGGCGGCACGCTCGTCGGCGCCTCGGGCACCCTGCTCACGATCCTCATGGGCCGGGCGATGAACCGCTCGCTCGCGAACGTCCTCTTCAGCGCCTTCGGCGCGCACGTGGCCGGGCCGGCCGACGCCGGCGTCGAGATGGGACTCGACGGGAAGACGCACCGCGAGATCACGGCCGAGGACGCGGCGGTCATGCTCGCCTACGCGCGCAAGGTCGTCATCGTCCCCGGCTACGGCCTCGCGGTCGCCCAGGCGCAGCACGCCGTCCGCGAGCTCGCGGACATGCTCGAGAAGCGCGGCGTCGACGTGAAGTACGCCATCCACCCGGTCGCGGGCCGGATGCCGGGCCACATGAACGTCCTCCTCGCCGAGGCGAACGTGCCCTACACGCAGCTCAAGGACATGGACGAGATCAACCCCGAGTTCCCGCAGGTGGACGTCGCCCTCGTCATCGGCGCGAACGACGTCACGAACCCGGCTGCGCGCGAGAACCGGGCGAGCCCGATCTA
>JBGPNP010000127.1:0-7090 GCA_041487575.1 Gaiellaceae bacterium
GTCGAAGCGGCCTCCTTCCGGGACCGAGTCGAGGTGGGAGCCGAGGAGAAGGGTGCGGGCGCCCGAGCGAGTCGCGCGCAGCAGGGCCGAATGGTTACCCGCCGCGTCGACCCGCGTCTCGAGCCCGGCCTCGGTGGCGCGCTCGTTGAACCATCGCCGCGCGGCCAGGTGCGCTTCGCCGAGCGCGGGTCGGCTCACGCCGCCCTCGGGAGTCGCGCCGATCCGGGAGAGCGCCTCGAAGTCGGCCTGCAGGCGCCCGGCGTCGATCACTCGTACCCCCGCTCGAGGAAGCGGCCCCGCCCGGGCGCGCCGACGAAGGCCCCGGCCTCGACGATCACCTCGCCGCGGCTGATCGTCGTCACCGGGAACCCCCGGACCGTGACGCCGTCGTAGCTCGAGAACCCGATCGGCGAGTGGAGCGCCTCCGGCGAGAGCGTCACCTCCTTCTCCGGGTCGAAGAGGACGATGTCGGCGTCGTAACCGGGCCTGATCTTCCCCTTGCGTGGGAGGGCGAAGATCTCGGCCGGCGCAGTGCAGCAGACCTCGACCCAGCGGCTGAGGCCGATCCGGCCCGTCCGGACGCCGAACTCGTGGACGAGGGCGAGGCGCGGCTCGATCCCGGACGCGCCCGGCGGATGGTGCGTCTCCAGCGGGTGCCGCGGGCAGTGGTCGGTCGAGACGATGTCGAGCGCCCCGTCGGCGAGGCCCCGCCAGAGCTCTCGCTGGTGGGACTCGTCCCGGATCGGCGGGCGCACGGCGAGTGACTGCGCGTGGAAGCCGTCGTCCTGCAGGAGCTCGTCGGTGAGGACGAGGTGCTGCGAGGTTGCCTCGCCGAGCACCGCCTGGCCTCGCTCCTTCGCGAGCCTGACCTCGCGCACTCCCTCAGCGCAGGAGATGTGGAAGACGAGGACGCGCGCTCCCGCGAGTTCTGCGAGCGCGATCGCCCGGTGGACAGCCTCGCCCTCCGCGACCGCGGGGCACATCGCGCGGAGCCAGCGGGGGCCGGTCTTCCCCTCGGCGGCGAGCCTCTGCCCGAGCTCGAGGACGACGTCCTCATTCTCGGCGTGGACGATCGCGAGGCCCCCTTGCGCTGCCACTGCTTCCATGGCGCGGAAGATCGCCATGTCGGGCAGGCGGTAGCCGTCGTAGGCCATGAAGAGCTTGAAGGACGGAACGCCGCGCTCGAACACGGCCGGAATCTCGGTGAGCCGGGCCGGGTCGGGGTCGCGGAGGTTCAGGTGGAGGGCGTAGTCGAGGACGGTCTGGCCGTCGGCATCCGAGCGGCGCCGCTCGAGCTCCTCGAGGAGCGGCTGCCCGACGTCCGGCTGGGCGAAGTCGACGAGCGTCGTCACGCCGCCGAAGGCCGCGGCGACGCTCGCGGTCGCGAACGAGTCGGCAGTCGGGAGGGTGTAGGGGAGAAAGGTGGGGTCGGTCAGGTGGATGTGGCCGTCGATCGCGCCCGGGAGCACGTAGAGCCCCCGCGCGTTGAGCTCGCGCGCGCCGTCGAGGTCGCTCCCGATCGCGGCGATCCGCTCCCCGGCGACGGCGACGTCCGCGAGGAAGGACTCCTCGGCGGTGACGACGAGGCCGCCCTTGACGACGAGGTCATAGCTCATGGATCAACCTTGCCAAAATCCTCCCGAGCGAAGCGAAGGGACAAACCCTCACCGCGGAAAATGCGCAGCATTTTTCGCGGATTAGTAGGGTAGTCCGCGTGACGCCCGTCCGCGTCGGGATCGTCGGCGCCGGCTGGATCGCCGGCGACCACGTCGCCATCCTCCGCGGGCTCGCCGAGGCCGAGGTCGTCGCGCTCTGCGACCTCGACCGGGAGAAGGCCGAGCGGCTCGCGCCTCCCGGGGCACGCCTCTACGAGAGCTGGGAGGAGCTCCTCGAGCGGGAGGAGCCCGACGCCCTCTGGGTCTGCACGCCTCCGCTCGCGCATCGCGCGCCCGCGGTCGCCGCGCTCGAGCGCGGGATCCCGGTCTTCCTCGAGAAGCCCCTTGCGCGGACGCTCGAGGATGCCGAAGCCATCGTCGAGGCCTGGGAACGAACCGGCACGGTGTGCGCGGTCGGCTACCAGTGGCGGGCGACGGAGGCTCTCGAGAGCCTGCGAGAAGCCGTCGACGGCCAGGAGGTCGCCCTCCTGCTCGCGAAGAGCTTCGGGCCGACCCAGGCGCGGCCTTGGTTTCTCGACCGCGCCCAGGGCGGCGGCAACGTCCTCGAGCGGGCGAGCCACCAGGTCGACCTCGTACGCGCCGTCGCGGGCGAGGTCGTCTCCGTCCAGGCTGCGGCCGCGGGAGTCCTCCTCGCGCAGGGAGAGGGAGAGCGCGGCGACATCGAGGACGCTGCCGCGATCACGCTCCGGCTCGCCGGCGGCGCCGTCGCATCCGTCGTCATCGCGTGGACGCGCGAGGGCCACCCGGGGCTCTACTCGCTCGACGTCCTCGCCTCCGACGCGACGCTCTCGCTCGTGCTCGACCCCGAGTTCCGTCTGGAGGGCGTCTCCCGCGGCCGCCGGGTCGAGGCGCGGTCGGGGACGCATCCGTTCCAGCGCCAGATCGTCCGCTTCCTCGAGGCCGCCCGTGCCCGCGAGCCGGGGATGGTCTTCTGCACCCCGGCCGACGCGCTCGGCACGCTGGCCGCCTGCGCCGCTGCCGAGCGCGCGCTCGCGAGCGGAGGCGCAGTGTCCGTGGCCTCTTCAGGATCCTGAGGCCAGGCCGCCTCGAGCCGCTCGTCGGTTCTCGCAATCCAGCGCCGGCGCGGAGCCCGTACTCCGCGTGAGGATAAGACGCTTGTCCCCATTCGTACACCCCCGTAGAATCGGCCGCCTGTCCTGCTTCCAGCGGTCTTGAGAGGGAGGTCCTCACGATGGTGTCCCCGGGCAGTTCCGACGACCATTCCACCGACCCTTCCTCAGAGCCAAGGCTCACGCGCCGGCGCCTGCTTCAGGGCGCTGCGGCAGGGCTCGCTCTAGGCTCCTCCGGCCTTCTCGCCGCCTGCGGCGGAGGCGGCGAGACGTCCAGCGCTCCGCCGGCGGGCAGCACGGGCGGCGCGGCCCCGGCCGCGTCGACCGCAGCGGCGGCCGGGCCGACGCGCGGCGGGCGGCTGCGGGTCGGCATGGTCGGCGGCGGCGCGTCCGAGACCCTCGATCCGAACCTCGCCGTCTCGAGCGTCGACACCGCGCGAACGCTGACCATCTTCGACCTGCTCGTGAGCATGGACCCCGACCTCACGCCCCGGATGGAGCTCGCCGAGTCGATGGAGCCGAACGCGGACGCGAGCGAGTGGACGATCAAGCTCCGCTCGGGCGTCACCTGGCACGACGGCAAGCCGTTCACAGCCGACGACGTCATCTACACCCTCCGCCGCATCGGCGGGCCGAAGAGCACCTCCGGCGGAGTCCCGGCAATCCGGCCGGTCGACCTCGACAACCTGAAGAAGGTCGACGACCTGACGCTCCAGGTGCCGCTCAAGTTCCCGATCGGCGACCTCGCGAGCTCCCTGGTCTTCTATCCCCTGGTGATGGTCCAGGACGGGGCGACGGACTTCTCGAAGCCGGCCGGGACGGGGCCTTTCATGGTCGACACGTTCAAGCCGGGAGAGGGCAGCCTCTTCAAGCGCAACCCGAACTACTGGAAGGAGGGGAAGCCGTACCTCGACGAGCTCGAGATGCAGTCGATCCCCGACGCGCAGGCCCGCTACAACGCGGTCCTGACCGGCCAAGTCGACGGCATCGAGCAGCTCAGCTTCGCCCAGGCGAAGGAGCAGAAGTCGAAGGGCGAGATCCAGGTGCTCGAAGGCGACGGCCCGCAGATCGTTCCCATGCTGATGGCGGCCGACCTCAAGCCCTTCACCGACAATAGGGTTCGTCAGGCCTTCCGGCTCATGGCCGACCGGCAGGCGCTCCTGGACGGCGCCCAACTCGGCTTCGGGCAGGTCGGCAACGACCTCCAGGGCCAGGGGATGAAGTGGTACAACGACTCCCTGCCCCAGCGGGCGCAGGACGTCGAGCAGGCGAAGTCGCTCCTCAAGGCGGCAGGCGCGGAGGGGCTCGAGGTGACGCTCTACTCGAGCACCCTCGCCGCCGGGATGGTCGAGTCGGCAACGATCTTCGCCGAGCAGGCGAAACAGGCGGGCGTCAAGGTGACCGTCGACAACGGGCCCGCGGACACGTACTACACGGACAAGTACCTCAAGGTCTCCTTCGGGCAGACGAACTGGCCGCCGATCCCGATTCCGCTCTTCATCACCGAATCCCTGACGAAGGACGCTTTCTACAACGAGACGCACTGGCACCGGCCCGACTTCGACAAGCTCGTGCAGGAGGCGCTCGGGGAGCTCGACGAGGCGAAAGCGAAGGACAAGTGGTTCGAGGTCCAGAAGATTCTCTACGACGAGGGCGGCTATCTCATCTGGGCCTCGACTCCGTGGCTCGACGGCCTCGCGAAGAACGTGAACGGCCTCGTTCCGAGCAAGTTCTTCCCGTGGGGGAACTGGGACTTCGGCGGCGTCTGGCTCGCCTGACGTTCCGGGATCCGCGTGACCGCCCTTCGGACGTCGCCTAGCCGGCGGTGACCGAGCTCGCCCCCGAGCTCGTCGTCGAGCCGGTACGCATGCGCCGGCGGTATCCGGTCGCCCGCTTCGTCGCCCGGCGTGTCGCAGCCGGGGTCGCGACCCTGTTCGTCGTCTCGATCCTTCTCTTCGTCGGCACGGAAGTGCTTCCGGGGGACGTCGCGACTGCCATCCTCGGGCGCAACTCGACGCCGCAGGGACTCGCCGCGCTCCGGCGGGAACTCCATCTCGAGCGTCCGGCCCCGGCGCGGTACTGGAACTGGCTCTCCGGCTTCGTGCAGGGCGACCTCGGGACCTCGGCGACGGGGCAGGCAACAGGAACGAAGACGACGATTTCCTCGCGGATCTCGGGCCGGGTCGGCAACACGGTCGCGCTCGCGCTCTTGACGATCGCGTTCCTCGTCCCGCTCTCGATCGGGCTCGGCGTCCTGTCTGCGACGAAGGTCGGGAGGCCGCTCGATCACGGCATCACCCTCACCTCGCTCGCCGTCATCTCCTTGCCCGAGTTCGTCACCGGGACGCTCTTGATCCTGCTCTTCGCGGTCTGGCTCGGCCTCCTGCCGGGCGTTTCGATCATCCCGATCGGGAAGTCGGTCCTGAGCCAGCCGAGGATCCTCGTCCTGCCGGTGATGACGCTCCTCGCCGCGTCTCTCGCGCAGACGATCCGGATGGTTCGCGCCTCGATGCTCGAGGTCCTCCGCTCGGACTACATCGAGTGGGCACGACTGGCCGGCTTCCGCGAGGGGAGGGTCGTCCTGCGCTACGCGCTGCGAAACGGCCTCGCGCCGACCGTGCAGGTGCTCGCACTGAACATCCAGTGGCTCGTCGGCGGCATCATCGTCACGGAGTACGTCTTCGGCTACCCGGGCCTCGGCCAGGCCCTCGTCCAGGCGGTCAGCGTCCGCGACGTGCCCTTCGTCCAGAGCGTCGGCCTCTTGATCGCGATCGTCTACATCTCGCTCAACATCGTCGCCGACCTGCTCGTCGTCTTCCTCGTCCCCAAGCTCCGGACGGCGCAGCGGTGACGACCCTCGCGGCCCGGCTTCGCTTTGCCCGCACCGGCTCGGGGCGGGTCGGGCTGGCCGTCGCCGCGCTCCTGGTCATGCTCGTGGCCTTCGGCCCCTTCTTCGCGCCGCACTCGCCCTCCGCGATCGCGGGCATCCCTTTCCAGCGGCCCAGCGGGGAGTTCCTGCTCGGGACCGACAGCCTCGGTCGCGACGTTCTCTCGCGGATCCTCTGGGGCGGGCGCAGCGTGATCGGGCTCTCGCTTCTCGCCACCGCGCTCGCCTACGCCGTCGGGACGACGATCGGGCTCGTCGCCGGTTACTCGCGGACGCTCGTCGATCCCGTGCTCATGCGCGGGGTGGACGTCCTCCTCGCGTTCCCGCCCCTCCTCTTCCTCCTCGTGCTCGCGACCGGCGCAGGCCGCAGCAAGGTCGCGCTCGTCCTCGGGGTGGCCGCGGTGAACTTCCCCTCGATCGCCCGCATCGTCCGGGCCGCCACCCAGACGGTCTCAGTCCGCGGCTATGTCGAGGCCGCGATCGCGCGCGGCGAGCGCACCCGCTCGGTGCTCGGGCGCGAGATCCTCCCGAACATCCTCGGCACGGTGCTCGCGGACATCGGCCTCCGCCTCACCGGCTCGATCATCCTCATCGCCTCGGTCAACTTCCTCGGGCTCGGTCTCCAGCCGCCGGCCGCCGACTGGGCGCTGATGATCTCGGAGAACCGAGGCGGGCTCACGCTGCAGCCGTGGATGGTCGCTGTACCGGCGCTCCTGATCGCCTCGCTGACGATCGCCGTCAACCTCGTCGCCGACGCGGTCGCCCGCAGCCTCGGCACGTCGACGGAGCTCAAACGGGTAGCACGATGAAATCCGCGGAAAATGCTTCGCATTTTCCGCGGGGTATCTCCGCGAAAGACGCTGCGCGTCTTTCGCGGCAGTGGTTTGTCCCTTCGCTTCGCTCGGGAGGATGTTCAAAGGGGGTTCCCCGATGAGCGAGCCCGTTCTCAGCGTCGAGGGCCTCCGCATCGAGCTCGTCACGGGAGATCCGGTCGTCGAGGACGTCTCCCTCTCCCTCCAGCCGGGAGAGGTCCTCGGCCTCGTGGGGGAGTCGGGCAGCGGCAAGACGACGATCGCCCTCGCGCTGCTCGGGTACACGCGCCCGGGCGTGCGGATCGCGGGCGGGAGCGTCAAGGTGGCCGGGCAGGAGCTGTCCGGCCGCCGCGAGAGCGAGCTGCGCGGCCTGCGGGGGCGGCTCGTCTCCTACGTGCCGCAGGATCCTGCGTCCGCCCTGAACCCGTCCGTGCGAATCGGCGATCTGATCACCGACCTCGTGCGGACGCACGCACCCGGCCGGGACCCGGAGCCCGAGGTCGCCCGCGCGCCCGAGCTTGTCCAGCTTCCCTCCTCCCGCGACTTCCGACGGCGCTTTCCCCATCAGCTCTCGGGCGGGCAGCAGTAGCGCGTCGTGATCGCGGCCGCTCTCGTCTGCCGGCCGCCGCTGGCCGTTCTCGACGA
>JBGPNP010000128.1:0-7063 GCA_041487575.1 Gaiellaceae bacterium
AGGCCCGCCGGCGCGCGCCGGGCGTCGACGCGCAGGCGCACCTCGCTCTGCTCGGGAGTGGCCTCGAACGCGCTCACCTCCATGGCGATCAGCTTCGTCTCGCCCTCCTGCTTGTGGTCGACGCGCCCCTTGACGACGAGCACCCGGTCGGCCTCGAGGAGCTCCCGCGAGGTCGCGTAGACGGAGTTGAAGACGACGATCTCGACCGAGCCCGAGAGGTCGTCGAGCCGGAGGAACACCATCGGGTCGCCCTTCTTCGTCGTCAGCGCCTTGAGCGCGCCGACGATTCCGCCCACGGTGACGATCTCGCCCTCGCGGCGCCGCTCGACCTCGGCGATCGCGCAGTCGACCTTGCGGCGGAGCGCCTCCCTGACTCCCTGGAGCGGATGCTCCGAGACGTAGAGGCCGAGCGCCTCCTTCTCGAAAGCGAGAAGCTCGGCTTTCTCGAGCTCGTTGCCGGAGACGGGCGGATGATGCTTCTCCCGCTCGACCTCGGCATCGCCGGCGAGCCCGAGGTCGAAGATGGAGGCCTGGCCGGCGAGCCGGTCCGCGTGCTGCTTGGAGCCGTAGGCGAGCGCCTGCTCGAGCGCCTCGAGCATCCCCTTGCGCGAGCCCCCGGTGGAGTCGAGCGCGCCCGCCTTTACGAGCGACTCGAGCGCGCGCTTGTTCGTGACCTGCGGGTCGACGCGCTCGCAGAAGTCCCAGATCGAGGCGAACGGCCCTCCTTCCTCGCGCGCCGCGATGATGGAGCGTACGGCGGTCTCGCCGACGTTCTTGACGGCGTTCAAGCCGAAGCGGATCTTGCCTTCGACGACGGCGAAGTCCGACTGCGAGACGTTCGCGTCGGGTGGCAGCACCTCGAGCCCCATCTCCTGGCAGGCCGTGACGTAGAAGGGGACCTTGTCCTTCGTGTTCATGACGGAGGAGATGAGCGCCGCCATGTACTCGGCCGGGTGGTTCGCCTTCAGGTAGGCGGTGCGGTAGGCGATGAGCGCGTAGCAGGCGGCGTGGGACTTGTTGAAGGAGTAGTCCTGCGCCTGCTCCATGTCCTTCCAGAGCTGGTTCGCGACGGCGGGCGTGACGCCGTTCTGCGCGCACCCCTCGTGGAACTTGTCCTTGAGGGACGCCATGAGCGCGTGGATCTTCTTGCCGATCGCCTTGCGGAGATCGTCGGCCTCGGCCGGCGAGAAGCCGGCGAGCCGCTTCGCGATCTCCATGTACTGCTCCTGGTAGATGCAGATGCCGTACGTCGGCGCCGTGATCGGCTTCAGGCGCTCGTCGAGGAACGTCACCTGCTCCCCGCCCGCCTTGCGCCGGCCGTACACGGGGATGTAGCCCATCGGCCCCGGCCGGTAGAGGGCGACGAGCGCGATCAGGTCCTCGAACTCGGTCGGCTTCACGAGCCGGAGGGCCTCGCGCATCCCCGACGACTCGAACTGGAAGACGCCGGTCGACTCGCCGCGCTGCAGCATCGCGTACGTCTTCCTGTCGTCGAGCGGGAGCCCGGCGAGGTCGAGGCCGCCGATCAGCTCGACCGCCTTGTCGATCACGTCGAGGTTCCGCAGGCCGAGGAAGTCCATCTTGAGGAGGCCGAGAGCCTCGACGTCGCCCATCTGGAACTGCGTCACGACCTCCTGGTCGGCGCCCTTCTGCTGGAGCGGAACGACCTCGGTGAGCGGCCGGTCGGAGATGACGACGCCGGCGGCATGGATCGAGTCCTGCCGGACGAGCCCCTCGAGCGGCTTCGCGAGGTCGACGATCTGGCGGACGCGCTCGTCCTGGTCGTACGCCTGGCGGAGCTCCGCGCCGGGCTTCATGCAGTCGTCGAGGTAGACCTTCGGCCCTTCCGGGATCAGCTTCGCGATCCGGTCGACCGTCCCGTAGGGGATCTCGAGGACGCGACCGGCGTCGCGAACGGCCGCGCGCGCCATCATCGTCCCGAAAGTGATGATCTGCGAGACGCGGTCGCGCCCGTACTTCTCCGCGACGTAGTTGATGACCTGGTCGCGGCCGTGGACGGAGAAGTCGATGTCGATGTCGGGCATCGACTTGCGGCCCGGGTTCAGGAAGCGCTCGAAGAGGAGCTCGTAGCGGATCGGGTCGATATCCGTGATCTCGAGGCAGTAGGCGACGAGGCTCCCTGCCGCCGACCCGCGGCCCGGGCCGACGCCGACGCCGTTTCGCTTCGCGAAGGCGATGAAGTCCCAGACGATGAGGAAATAGTCGGCGAACCCCATCTCCTTGATCGTCCGGAGCTCGAAGCGCAGGCGTTCCTGGAGCTCCGGCGTCGCCTTCCCGTAGCGCCTGGCGAGCCCCTTCTCGCAGAGCTCGACGAGATAGTCGAAGGCGTCACGCCCGTCCGGCGTCGGGAACTTCGGGAGCAGGATCCGCCCCAGCTCCATCTCGACGTTGCAGCGCTCGGCGACCTCGAGCGTCCGTGCGAGCGCCTCGGCGTGGCCGGGGAAGTCCGCGGCCATCTCGTCCGGCGTCTTGAAGTAGAACTGGTCGGTCTCGAAGCGCCAGCGGTTCGGGTTCGCGAGCGAGTCGCCGGACTGGATGCAGAGGAGCGCCTCGTGGGCGCGCCAGTCCTCGTGGCGGAGGTAGTGGACGTCGCCGGTTGCGACGAGCGGGAGGCCGGTCTTCGCCGAGAGCTCCAAGAGGGCAGGGATGATCCGCTGCTGCACCTCGAGCCCGGCGTTCTGGAGCTCCACGTAGACCGAGTCCGACCCGAAGATGTCCTCGAGCCGCCGGAGCTCGCCCTCGGCCTCGTCCGCGTTCCCGTGCTCGAGCGCTTTGCAGACCCGGCCCGACAGGCACCCGGAGAGCGCCAGGATCCCCTTCGCGTGCCCGCCGAGGAGCTCCCAGTCGACGCGCGGCTTGTAGTAGTAGCCCTCGAGGTAGCCGAGCGAGGAGAGCTTGATCAGGTTCGCGTAGCCCTCGTTCGTCTCGGCGAGGAGCGTCAGGTGCGCGTAGCCCTTGCGCAGGGCCTTCCGGTCGTCGGCGACGTAGACCTCACAGCCGACGATCGGCTTGACGCCGTGCTTCCCCGCCTCCCGGTAGAGCTCGACCGCCCCGGCGAGCGAGCCGTGGTCGGTGAGGCTGACCGCGGGCATCCCGAGCTCCGCCGCGCGGGCGGCGAGATCGGGAATCCGGCAGGCGCCGTCGAGGATCGAGTACTCGGAGTGGACGTGCAGGTGGACGAACGGCGCTTCGGGCACGGGAGGAGGATTCTAGATCCGGCCCAGGACCGCACGGGTCGCCCCCTCAGGCGTCTCCTTCCGAGTCGCCGAAGACATCTTCGGGGCCGACCCAAGGGAGGAGCGAGCTCGCGACGCAGTGTCTGCGAGCCGTCGGTCTGCGGTGACAAGCACCGCATCCGCCTGGGCCGCGACGACGAGGTACGAGGCGTCGCAGGCCGAGAGGCCGGTGTCGAGCGCGGCGCCGAGGATTTCCAGACGATGTCCCGGGCCGGGACGACGCTGACCTAGCGGCTCGCAACGCGACCGCCGGGCTTCCCGTTCTCCACTCGCAGCCGCTCGATCAACTCGGACGCCTCCGCGACCGTCGCCGGGAACCCCTCGCCGGCCCGCTCGCAGAGCTCCCGCGCCAGCGCGTACACCTGCTTCACCGTCGGCTTCCGCCGCCCGCGCTCCTGCCCGTTCTCGCCCATGACGACAGCGAAGCACGGAAATCCGCGCGCGTGTCGCGCAGACCGTGCCGAGACTGTCACGCCTTCGTGTCGAGAGCGAGCGGGACGAGCTCGAAGCGCTCGACGTCGACGAGGCCCCGGTCGGTGATCTTCAGCTTCGGGATGACGGAGAGCGCGAGGAACGCGAGCGCCTGGAACGGCGCCGGGACGGCGCAGCCGAGCTCCCTTGCCGCCTCGGCGCAGGCGCGGCTCGCTGCGACGACCTCTGCGAGCGGCCCCTCCGAGAGAAGGCCCGCGACCGGCAGGGGGAGCTCGGCCTTCACGCCTTTGTCTTCGATCACGACGATGCCGCCGCCGGTCTCCTTGAGGCGCTGCACGGCCCGCGCCATGTCGCCGTCGTCGACGCCGACGACGATGATGTTGTGCGCGTCGTGGGCGACCGTCGAGGCGAGCGCGCCGCGCCGGAGCCCGAAGCCGCGGACGAACCCGAGGCCCACCCGGCCCGTTCCCAGGTGGCGTTCGATGACCGCGATCTTCGCGAGGTCGCGCTCTGGGTCGGCCACGGCGACGCCGTTCTCGACCCGGGGCGCCTCGACGAGCGACTCGGTCAGGATCTGGTCGGGTACGAGCCCGATCACCCGCGCGTCGCCTCCCGCCCAGGGAATGCGGAAGTCGTTCGAGGAGACCGGCTCGATCCGAACCGTGTGCTTCACCCAGTCCGGGACCCGGGCGCGCGGGATCTCCTCGACCGGCCGCCCGGCCTTGAGGACGACGTCAGGCACGAAGCGGACGAGGTCCGGCAGGAGGAGGAGGTCCGCCTGATACCCGGGCGCGACCGCGCCCAGGTGATCGAGGCCGTGGTAGAGCGCGGCGTGATGCGAGGCCATCACGAGCGCCTCCTCCGGCGCGATCCCCCACGCGACCGCGTCTCGGACGATCGCGTTCACGTGGCCGTCGTCGGCGACGTGCTCGGGCTCGCGGTCATCGGTGCAGAAGGCCATGCGGGCGGGGCCGAACTCTGCGACGAGCGGCAGCAGAGCCTCCAGGTTGCGGGCGACGGACGCCTGGCGGATCAGGACCCACATGCCGGCCCGGAGCCGCTGGCGGCCTTCCTCGGCCGTGTAGGCCTCGTGGTCCGAGCGGATGCCCGCGGCCGCGTAGGCGTTCAGCTCCTTGCCGAGGACGCCCGGCGCGTGGCCGTCCACGTGCACGGCGTTTCGGAGCCCGAGCTTCGCGAGCTCGGCGGGGTCGCCCGAGATCACCCCGGGGAAGTTCATCATCTCGGCGAGCCCGATCACGCGCCGCCGGCGCAGGAGCCCCTCGAGGTCGCCGGGCGTCAGCGTCCGCCGCGGCGACTCGAAGACGGAGGCGGGCACGCACGAGGGGGCCATGAAGAAGACGTCGAGCGGGAGCCCCGAGCAGACGTCGAGAAGCCAGTGGACGCCGTCGGTGCCGAGGACGTTCGCGATCTCGTGCGGGTCGGCGACGACGGCGGTCGTCCCGAGGGGCAGCACGAGCCGCGCGAACTCGTCCACGAGGAGCTTCGTCGACTCGAGGTGCATGTGCGCGTCGACGAAGCCGGGCACGACCCAGCGCCCGGCCGCGTCGAGCGTCTCGCGGCCCTCGTACTCACCGAGCCCCGCGACGTAGCCGTCGCACACCGCGACGTCCGTCTCGAGCCACTCGCGCGTGAAGACGGAGAGAACGCGGCCCCCGCGCACGACGAGGTCGGCGGGCTCGTCGCCGCGAGCCACCGCCAGCCGTCGAGCGAGGTCGGTCATGGGCCTCGACGATACCGAGTCCCGCGCAGTGGCTGCCCGCTTCTCAACGGACATGCCCTGCGGGACGTGTCCCAGGCCCGGCCGCGGGGGACATGTCCCCGGGTCAGACCCTCGGACATGCCCCAAGGTTCGGCCCCGCTTCCCGAGAGGGCTTGCGCCGGCTCGAAACGTGTGAAGTCATTCGCCCGAAAGTGAGACGGAAGTGTGTCCAGCCGTCGAGGCGCTCGCGGACGTCCTCAGAGTCCGACGATGTCGTCCGGCCGCACGGGGACGCGGGCGAGCTTGCGCCCGGTCGCGTCGCGGAGAGCCGCGACGATCGCCGCCGTCGAGACGACCGTGGGAGGCTCGCCGACGCCTTTGACGCCATAGGGCGCGTCCGGCTCAGGGTCTTCGACGAGCTCGACGGCGACGGTCGGCGGCACGTCGAGCGCGGTGGGGATGAGGTAGTCGGTGAAGCTCGCGTTCGTGATCACCCCGTTCCGCGTCTGGATCTCCTCCATGAGAGCGAGGCCGAGACCTTGCGCCGTCCCGCCCTCGATCTGGCCGTGCACGGCCAGCGGGTTCAGCGCCTTGCCGACGTCCTGGGCCGTCCCGATCCAGACGACACGGGTCAGGCCGAGCTCGACGTCCACCTCGGCGACGACGCGCATGGCCGCAGTTGCGAACGCGACGTGGGCGCGCTCGCCCGTCAGCTGGCCCGTTTCCGGGTCGAGCGGCGTCGTCCGCGGGTGACGATAGATGCGCTCGACGTCGATCTCCTGGCCCGGCGCGAGGACGCCTCCGCGGCGGGCCAGCTCCTCCTTCGCCGCCAGGCAGGCGAGGCGAACGGCGCCGGCTGTCATCCAGGTCTGGCGCGACGCGGATGAGGAGCCGGCCGAGTCGACGGTGGCCGTCGAGTGCGGCGCGACCACGACGTCGGCGAGGTCGAGCTCGGTGCGCGCGACCTGCGCCATGACGTTCGTGACGCCCTGGCCGACCTCGGCGGCGGCGCAGTGGACCTCGGCCACGAGCTCTGCTTCCGCGCCCGTAAAGAGTCGGACGCGAGCCGCCGTGTAGTCGTCGAAGCCTTCGGAGTAGCAGACGTTCTTGAAGCCGAGCGCGAAGCCGAGGCCCCGGCGGACGCCTTCGCCGCGGGTCGTGTTGCCGGCGCCGCCGGGGAGGCGGATCGGGTCGCGAGGGAACTCTTCCGGCTCCGGCACCGGGATGGCTGCGCAGCGGCGGATTACCTCGGCGACGGGCATCGATCCCATGATGCGTTGGCCGGTCGGCAGGACGTCGCCCGGGCCGAGCGCGTTCCGCAGGCGCAGCTCGATCGGGTCGATCCCGAGCGCCCCGGCGAGCTTGTCCATCTGCGCCTCGGCGGCGAAACAGCTCTGCACCGAGCCGAAGCCGCGCATCGCCCCGCAGGGCGGGTTGTTCGTGTAGACGGCGGTCGCCTCGATCAGCGCGTTCGGGACCGAATAGGGCCCGGGAGCCATGGTGGCGGCATTCGAGGTCACGGCCGTCGAGCTCGAGGCGTACGCGCCGCCATCGAGCAGGATCCGCATCCGGACGTTGACGAGCTTGCCGTCACGGGTCGCGCGGTGCTCGGCCCAGATCTTCGCCGGGTGGCGGTGGATGTGCCCGACGAAGG
>JBGPNP010000129.1:0-7054 GCA_041487575.1 Gaiellaceae bacterium
CTCACCGGACGGCCTCCCGCGCCCTGCCTCGGACGGGCCGGGCGGCCGGGGCGGCCCGGCCCGCGAGCAGCCCCTCGTACTCGCAACGAAGCCGCGCGCCATGCGCCTCGAGCGAGAGCTCGGCCGCGGCCGCCGCGCCGCACCGCGCCGCGCGGTCGCGCAGGAGCGACGGCCGCTCGACCAGCTCCGCGAGCGCGGACAAGAGCTCCCCCGTCGAGGCCGGGACGACGAATCCGCAGGCGTGGTCCCGCACCACCTCTGCGATGCCGGTCTGGGGCGAGACGAGGACCGGGACGCCGGCCGCGAGCGCCTCCGCCGCGGCCATCCCGAAGCACTCGTAGGCCGACGGCAGCACGAGCAGGTCCACGGCCCGGAAGAAGCCCGGCTTCTCCCGCTCGTGCAGGAACCCGAGCCACTCGACCCTGCCGGCCACGCCGTACTCGGCGGCGAGCCTCCTGAGGGCCGCGCCTGCCGCGGGCGGCCCGTTGCCCGCCACGATCAGCCGCACGCGCTCCGGCAGCCCGGCGAGCACACGGACGAGCAGGTCGAGGTTCTTCTTCGGGTCGAGCCGGCCGAGGAAGCCGAGCCGGAGCTCCCCTTCGACGCGAGGCTCCGCGTCGGCGGCGGGCGGGCGCTCGACAGGATGCCTGATCACCGCGAAGCGCCCTTGCCTGCGCCCGTCGCAGGAGTCGGCTCGCTCGAGCTCCGACGCGAAGACGACGAGGTCGAACCCGCGCAGGTACGCGGCGCGGAGCAGGCGCTTCACCGCGCGCTTCGCCGGAGGCGACCTGTCGACGTCGAAGCCGGTCAGCGTCTCGTGCGGCGTCAGCACGGTCGCAATCCCCCTCGCCCGCCCGGCCAGGAGGCTCGCGGCCGTCGTGAAGGTCCAGGCGCCGTGCGCGTGGACGAGGTCGAAGCGGCCGGCGTCGCGTGCGAGCCAGCGCGCGAGCGCCGGGCTGACGCCGAGCCGGCGTGCTCTCCGCGGGAAGACGGTGTCGAGCGGGAACGTCAGCACCTCGGCTCCCTCCCGCCGGAGCCGCTCGGCGGCAGGCGCATCGGGCGCCGCCGGGAAGAGGACGGTCGTGGGCACGCCGGCCCGCTGCGCGGCGATGCACGAAGCGACCGAGGATGCGGACGGGCCGCCGAAGAGCGGGTCGACGCCGCCGATGACGCGCAGCACCCTCACGCTCTCGACCTCTCCGGCACCCGCGAAGGCGCACGGGCGCGTACGGGCGCGCGATCTCTGACCCGGACCGCCTGCACCGTCAGCTTGTTGCCCAGGGGGCCGGCGACCCCGTTCGCGGCCCGGAAGCCCAGCGTCATGAGCGGGAAGAGGACGGGGCTCGACAGCGCAGCGATCACACGGCCCGGCCGGTGCCGGAAATACATGGCAAACCGCTCGGCCTCGAGCACCTGGAACCCGCTCTTGCGGAGGCCCGTGGTGAGCTCGTCGAGCGTGAGGCGGGCGACGCGGTTCCCGGCTTCCTCGACCTCGAGCGCCAGGCCCAGCCGC
This sequence comes from Gaiellaceae bacterium, assembly GCA_041487575.1. GTDB lineage: Bacteria > Actinomycetota > Thermoleophilia > Gaiellales > Gaiellaceae > JBGPNP01. The sequence goes on from JBGPNP010000129.1 coordinate 1,514, forward strand.
ACGGCCAGCGCCGTCACGGCGGCACGGGCCGGCTCCGTGACCGAGACGGCGCGCCCCGCGACACGGGTCATCTCGGCGAGGCCCACGAGCGGGCGCTCGAGGTGATGGAGCCCGTCGTGCACGGAGACGAGGTCGACGGCGCGGTCGGCGAACGGAAGGCGCTCCGCGTCGGCCACGACCGGCGTGATCGGCAGGCCGTAGCGGCGCGCCCGTTCCTGGGCGCGGCGCGCGGCTCCCAGGGAGATGTCCGAGGAGATGACGACGCAGCCGGCGCGTGCGAGGAACTCGGCGTCCATGCCGGAGCCGCCGCAGACGGTCAGCGCCGTGGCCCGGGGGAGGAGCGCTCCCAGCCGCGAGACGCTGCGGCGGAACTTCTCCAGGTACTGCCATTCGTACAGACGCGGCGTCCCGTGCGGTCGCTCGATCTCGAGCTCGTCGGCCTGCTCGTCATCGAAGTGCCGCGCCTGCCGGAGCTTGAGGGCGTCGTCACTCTCTTCCGCGAGGAGGATCGGGATGCCGCCGGCGATCTCGAAGAGCCGGCCGCATCCCTCGCAGGCGAGCGCCGGGCCGGAGCGGCTGAGGCTCTCGCGGCAGGCGGGGCACGCGAGCAGCGAGAGGAGGTTGGGCACGCCCGCCTTCACGTCGTCGCCTTCCGGCAGAGGACGAAGGTCGAAGCCGGGTCGGGCGCGCCGCTCCGCGCTTCGAGTCGGCGCAGGAGCCGGGCGGAGAGGCGCTGGTATCCGGCCGAGTCGAAGATCGACCAGTCGCGCCGCCCGGCGCCGCGGACCCCGATCTCCACCATGCGCAACCCGAGGTAGAGGTAGTGGTACGCGCGCCAGACACGCGTGAACTGTGGGAAGCGCTCGACCACCTCGAATCCCGTGGCCGCGACCAGGTCGTCGAGGGAGGCGGCGCTGTAGTGGCGGAGATGGCCGATCAGGCGCCTGTATTCGCTCCAGTAGTGCGTGCCCGGCACCGACACGAGCAGGTAGCCCCCGGGGCGCAGGATGCGGCAGAGCTCGCGCACGGCCTGCTCGTCGTCCTCGACGTGCTCGAGCACCTCGAGGCACACCGCGAGATCGAAGGACGCGGGCTCCGCCGGAAGGCTCGGGAAGCCGCCGCGCCGAAACTCGGCCCCGCCCCGCGAGCGCGCCCGAGCGGTCGCGAGCGAGCGGGCCGAGACGTCGACGCCGACGAAGCGGGCGCTTTCGGGGAGGTAGAGCAGGGCCGTTCCGAGCCCGCACCCCACGTCGACGACGTCGGCGCCGCCCGGGAAGAGCCGCTCGTAGACGCGGCGAAGGACTCCGAAGCGCCAGTCATGGCGTACGTCGCCCAGAGACTTTCGCACGTCGTCCGCCGTGAAGAAGGCCTCGTAGAAGTCGGGCGGCCGCATCAGATGCTCTCGCCGGCGTTTCGCGACGCGAAGGAGGGCAAGGTCGAGCCGGTCGAGGAACCCGGGCTCGCGGGAGCTGACGGCCGTCGCCTTCACCTCGCCTCGACGAGCACGCGCGCCGCGGGGGCTTCGATCGATTCGACCCACCGGCAGAGCGCATAGAGCGCCCAGGGCTGGAGCCAGCGGCCGCCATCGCGGAGGTGCGACTCCCAGACGCGGCCGACGGCTTCCGTCTGCAGGAGGCTGGCGAGGGGCTCGGGTGGCTCTCGTAGCGCGGCCTCGACCTCCGCGCGCAGGCCGTTCTTGAGCCAGCCGCCGATGGGGAGGAGGAAGCCGTGCTTACGGCGCACCGCCACCTGCGCCGGCAGGAGATCGCGCGTGGCCGCGACGAGGAGCGCCTTCTCGGGCGCGCACCTGATGCGCCCGGGCAGTCGGAGGGCTCGCTCCACGAACGGGTCGTCCAGGTAGGGCACCCGCACCTCCAGGCTGCACGCCATACCCATCGCGTCGGCGTCGCGCAGGAGGACGTTGCGCATGTACGTCGTCAGCTCGAGCGCCGAGACCTGACCCAGGACGTCGCCGCTCACGTCGATGGAATCCGGGCGCTCGGAGCCGTCGGCTCCGGCCGCGCCGCGGAGCAGGCCCGAGACCTCTCGCGCGCCGAAGAGCCCCCGCAGGAGCTCGTAGGACGCGCCGGGCTCGATCTCTCCACGAAGCCACGCCCGCGCCTTGTCGCCGCGACTCCCGCCGAGGACCCGGCCGACCATCGTCCCCGCGGCCGTCGCGGCCGGCCCGGGGAGGGCGCGCACGCGCTCGAGGCGGACGGCCCGCCGGCCGTTCCCGTAGCCGTCGAAGAGCTCGTCGGCTCCGAGCCCGGAGAGCGCGACCTTGAGCCCGGCCTCGTGCGCGGCCCGGGAGATGACGTACGTGTTGACGCCGTCGAACGTCGGCTGGTCCATCGCGGCGAAGGCCTCCGGCAGCGACGAGAGGAGCTCCGGCGCCGAGAGCGGGACCTCGATGTGGTGCGAGCCGATGCGGTCCGCGACGAGCCGGGCGTAGGCCGCCTCCGAGAGCGACGGGTCGTCGAAGACGACCGTCAGCGTCGTCACGTCTCCCTCGCGGGCCGCGAGCGCGGCAAGCGCGGTCGAGTCGACGCCGCCCGAGAGGAACACTCCGAGCGGGGCGTCGCTCACGAGGTGGCGGCGGATGCTCTCTGCGAGCAGCTCCCGGAGCTCCCACGCGCCGGCCTCCGGGACCCAGGCCTCCTCGACGGGCTCCGGCGGCTCCCAGTAGCGCTCGAGCTCGAGCCGGCCGTCGCGATACGTCGCCCGGTGGCCGGCAGGCAGCGCACGAACGCCGTCGATCGCCGTGAGCGGCTCGCTCACGGCGCCGTAGCGGAGGTAGGTTCTCAGGCCCGCGGGCGAGAGCCTCGCCGGGACGAGGCCGGACGCGAGCAGGGCCTTCACCTGCGAGGCGCACACGAGCCTGAGCCCGTCGTCGTGGTAGTAGAGCGGCTTGATCCCGAGCCGGTCCCGCGCGAGGAGGAGCTCGCCTCGCCGCCTGTCCCAGAGCGCGAAGGCGAACATGCCGCGCAGGTGGCGGACGCAGTCGGCGCCATAGCGCCCGTAGGCCTTGAGCACGACCTCCGTGTCGCACTCCGACGAGAAGAGCTCGCCCTCGCCCGCGAGCCGGTCCCGCAGCTCGCGGAAGTTGTAGATCATGCCGTTGAAAGAGATCGTCGTCCCGCGCGCCGGGTCCGACATCGGCTGGCGGCCCGCCGGAGAGGGGTCGATGATCGCGAGCCGGCGGTTCCCGAGCACCGCCGCCCCTCCGTCGCGCGGGATCCGCACGAGGCCGCCGCCGTCGGGCCCGCGCGCGTGCATCTGCTCGCACATGGCCTCGACCGCCGCGGCGAGATCGCCGGGCCCCACGGCCGCCGCGATCCCGCACATCTCTAGGCCTCCTCCCCTCGGCCGCTCGATCGCAGGGGACGACTCGCATGGAACGTGACGAAGCTTCCGAACCGAGCCAGAACGCGGTCTCGCCGCTGTGAGGGCACGTGCGGGGCGATCCGTCTGCGCAGCGCTCGAGGCAGCGGGACGGCATCGGCTTCGCTGCCGGTCACGCTGACCGTGGCCTCCTCGAAGAACGCAAGGAGCAGATCGCGCCACAGCTCGGCCGGATAGAAGCGGGCCATGTATCCGTCGGAGCCCCGCCAGAGCGCCTCGTCCACGGAGTGGCGGAACAGATTCCCGTGGATGAGCCAGTCCCGAGCGAGCGCAACGGCCGCGCTCGTCGAGGCTCGGTGATAGACCATTCCCGAGAAGGCGCCGTCCTCGGTCAGCCACTCGTGGACGTTCCTCACGATCCGTCCCGTGCGGGAGGAGTGATGGATCGCCCCCCAACTCCAGATGAAGTCGAACCTCCGGCAGAAGTCCGCTCGCGGCTGCTCGGCGTCCCACCGCTCGAAGTCCCCCGGGAGGGCCTCGAGCCCGAAGCGCCTCCGTGTCGACTCGATTGCCGAGCCCGTCAGGTCGATCCCCGTGACGGCGGCCCCCGCCCGAGCCAGGAGCTCTGCGTGGAACCCGCACCCGACGCCGATCTCCAGAACCTCTTTCCCCGCGAGCGATCTGTACGGGATGAGTCGGTCGAAGGGGACGATGTCGGTGGCGAAGTGCGCGTGGACTGCCGCACTCCTCGCGTCCTGATCGTGGAACCATTCGCGGCTCAGGGGAGCGAAGTGCGCGTCGCCGCGCCAGTCGTAGGTCATGGGAGTCGCCTCCCACCACTCCGATGTCCCCATCTGCACGCGCTCGAGCGGCTCGCTCGCGAAACGCTTCGGGCCGTGGAGACCCGTGACCTTCATGGTCGCGTCCCCTCCTCGAGAACATCGCACACGCCGATGTTCTCGTGCCGGCGCGCGGCTCGGCCACTCCGCCTGACGGCCTCCTGGCAGAGCTCGGCGATCCGGCGGTTCCGGCTCTCCCAGGTCAGCGAGCGAAGATCGGCCGGGGGGGCAGGCGGCGCGCGCAGGGCGTCGAGGATCGCTTCGGCGAACGCCTCCTCGTCGGGCGGAGCGACGAAGATGTGGCCGCTCGCCTCGAGCACGGGATCGGATTCCAGGTCCGTCGTCCAGACGACCCGGCAGCCTCGCGCGAGCGCCTCGTAGGGGGCGATCGCGAAGTCGGCCAGGATCGGCGCCGCGAAGACGTCGGCCGCCGCGTAGTAATCCGAGAGCTCGTCATCGGGCACGTAGCCGGCGAAGCGGACAGCGTCCTCGAGTCCCAGCGAGCGCGCGAGCACGACCAGCCGCTCGTGCTCCGAGCCCGAGCCCACGACAAAGAGCAGGGCCTCCTGCACGCTCGCTTGCACCCGGGCGAAGGCACGGATGAGCAGGTCGACGCGCTTCATCGGCGCCAGGCGGCACACGCTGAGCACGACCGCGGCACCCGGGGGCACGAGCTCCTTCGCGGGCGCGACGAGCAGGCGCTCGGCAACCAGCTCGGAGGGTAGGCAGCCGCGCACGACCGTCGCTTCGATGCCGTGGAGGAGGCGCAGCTCGCGGCGTGACCGCTCGGAGGGAACGATCACGGCGCGCGCCTCGCGCAGCGCGAGGTGCCTGAGAAGAGCCCGGAGCTCAGCGCGCGGCCAGGCGAGACCAAGCCGCGGAGGCTCGAGCTCCGCGTAGCCGGCGACGGAGGCCCGGACGGCCCGGAAGACACGGCGGTACCGGCGGGAGGCCGCGCAGGCGTTCGGCCGCTCCGCGCCGAACGGGATGTCGTTGTGGTAGAGAAGGTAGGGAGGTCGTCCGCCGCGGGTCGCAAGCCAGGTGAGCTCGGGGCTCGTGTGGCTCACGAGGGCGTCGAACGGCCGCTGGAGCGCGCGGCGGAGGGCGAGCGCGTGACCCAGGGTGCCTCGGCCGGGCAGGACCTCGATCGCCTCCCCGCCGATGCTTTCGGCGAGCAGGTCGTCGCTGAGCTCGAACGTGAGCGCGGTCACCTCGTGGCCGAGCCGCCGTAGCCAGCGCACCTCCTCGAGCATCTGCCGCTCGCCCCCGCCGGCTATGGTCAGGGGCGAGTAGAGCACGGCGATCCGGAGGGACGGGTCGCTCATGGGCCGACCCTCCGCGCGACATCCTCCCGAGCGAA
>JBGPNP010000130.1:0-7016 GCA_041487575.1 Gaiellaceae bacterium
CCATCCTTCTCTGCACGCACGACCTCGCCGAGGCCGAGGCGCTCTCGGACCGCGTGGGCATCCTCCACGCGGGCGAATTCCTCTGCCTCGGCACGCCCGGCGAGGTCAGGCGCCTGTACGGCGCCGCCACGCTCGAGGAGGCGTTCTTCGCGGCCACCGGCCGCTCGCTCGAGGACGAGGCGCCGTGATGAGGGGAACGCCTGCCGCCGACCGCCGCGAGCTGATCGGGCTCTCCGGCGTCGTCGAGCGGAACGCCTACATCGTGCGGCGCTACTTCTGGTGGGAGCTCGCCTGGTTCCTGTGGTCGGTCGCGAACACGCTGACGATCGTCTTCATCGCCAAGGGCGTGGAGGCGGCCGGCGGCACGCTCGACGTCGAGCGCGTGACCGTCGTCCTCCTGATCGGGGCGGTCATCTGGTCGTACCTCGGGATCATCTTCGAGATCCTCACGGAGACGGTCGCCTGGGAGCGCTGGGAAGGGACGATCGAGTACACGTTCATGGCGCCGCTCTCGAGGCCCATGCACCTGTTCGGGATGGGCGTGTTCGCGATCGCCTACGGGCTCCTGCGGACGGCGTTCCTCTTCGTCGCGGTGGCGTTCTTCTTCGACATCTCCTTTCCGCAGGCGGACTTCCTCGCCGCGCTCGTCGTCCTCGGGGTCGCCTCGGTCTCGTTCATCGGGATCGGGATGATGACCGCGGTCCTGCCGCTCATCTCGCCGGAGAAGGGGACGCAGCTCGGCTTCATCGCCCAGGGGCTCCTGCTGGTCGTCTCCGGCGTCTACTACTCCGTCGACGTCCTCCCGGGCTGGATGCAGGCGCTCTCGGTCGTCTCGCCGGCGACCTACGCGCTCGAGGGGATCCGGGCGGCGGTGCTCGACGGCACGGGCCTCGGCGCGGTCTGGCCGGACCTCTGGCCGCTCGTTCTCATCGGGCTCGTCTGCGTGCCGCTCGGGATCGAGGTCTTCCGCCGCGGGGAGGTATACGCGAAGCGCCACGGGAAGCTGAAGAGGTCCGGATAGGCCGTGTCCCGGTGCCAGGCCCCGGGGCATGTCCCGCGGCTCGAGCCCCCTCGCCAAGCGCGTTCTGGAGCAGGCGAACCCTGTTACAGAATCTGCGCGAAAGATGCGCAGAAGTGTGACGCGGCACGCACCACAGCTGGACAGGCCGTCGCCCCGTCGTGGCTACGTTCGCGTCAGTCGGTGCCCGGGGCCAGCGCCCGGGCTTGAGCCGCCGCGGCCGGCGGGTGCTCCTCGCGGAGCACTGCGGTCTCCGAGAGCCGGAACTTGTCGTGGACGACCTTGACGGCGCGCTCGACCTCAGCAGCGCGGACGACACAGGAGATCCGAATCGACGAGGTCGAGATGATCTCGATGTTGATCCCGGCCTCGGCGAGGGCGTCGAACATGTCGGCGGCGATGCCCGGATGCGTCTTCATGCCGGCGCCGATCAGCGAGATCTTGGCGATGCCCGCGTCGGTCGTTACCCCACGCGCCTCGACCTCTCGCGCGACGGCGTCGAGGATCGGCTCGGCCTTGGCGAGGTCGTCCGTCGGGAGCGTGAAGGAGATGTCCGTGTGGCCGTGCTCCGAGACGTTCTGGACGATCATGTCCACGTTCACGCCGGCGTCGGCGAGGGAGCGGAAGACGCGCGCGGCGATCCCGGGGCGGTCCGGCACCCCGCTCACGGTAACCTTCGCCTCCGAGGTGTCGTGCGCGATGCCCGAGATGATCGCCTGCTCCATCCGTTCGTCCTCCTCTCGCACCCACGTGCCTTCCGCGTCCGTGAAGGACGAGCGCACATGGATGACGACTCCGTGGTTACGCGCGAACTCGACCGAGCGCAGCATGAGCACCTTCGCGCCCGAGGCCGAGAGCTCCAGCATCTCCTCGTAGGAGACGGCGTGGAGCTTCCGCGCTTCCGGCACGAGGCGCGGGTCGGCCGTGAAGACGCCCTCGACGTCCGTGTAGATCTCGCACACCTCGGCGTCGAGCGCGGCGGCGAGCGCGACGGCGGTCGTGTCGGAGCCGCCGCGGCCGAGCGTCGTCACGGCCAGATCGGTCGAGACGCCCTGGAAGCCCGCGACGATCGCGATCTTGCCCTGCTCGAGCGCCTCGTGGACGCGCCGCGCCCGCACCTCGAGGATCTTCGCTTTGCCGTGCGTCGTGTCGGTGACGATCCCAGCCTGCGAGCCGGTGAACGACATCGCCTCGCGGCCGAGGTCGATGATCGCCATCGAGAGGAGCGCCATCGAGATGCGCTCGCCCGCGGTCAGGAGCATGTCGAGCTCGCGGGCGTACGGCGTCGGGGAGATCTGGGCGGCGAGGTCGAGGAGGTCGTCGGTCGTGTCGCCCATCGCGGAGACGACGACGCAGACCCCGTGCCCCGTCTCGGCGGTGCGGACGACGCGCTCCGCGACGCGTTTGATCCGCTCGGCCGAGCCGACCGACGTGCCTCCGTACTTCTGGACGATGAGGGCCATCCGCAGAAAGGTACCGTCTGGGCTACTCAGATCGTGCGATTGACGCCCGGGCCTGCGACGGGGAACCTTTGAGCGGGAAGGCCGGTCGAAAGAGGGCGAACGAGCCGGAAGGAGCAGAGCCATGAGAAGAGCCGCCGTCCTCGCGATCGGAGTCGCGATCCTCGCTGCATCGTCGGCAAGCGCCGCCCCGCGCTCGGCCGAAGCCCGGGCCGTTCGCCTGCGCTCCTTCGGCACGTGCTCGCAGTTCCTCGGCTACGCACGCAGCCACGCCAAGGGCCTCGTCGGCCCGAACGGGTTGCGCGGCTACCCCGGCCCGCTCACCGCCGTCCCGCCCGAGGCGGCCGCACCGGTCCAGGCCGACAGCGGCGTCCCCGGCGTCGACTTCTCGACGACGAACGTCCAGGAGACGGGCGTCGACGAGCCCGACATCGTCAAGACGGACGGCTCGACCATCTTCTCGCTTGCCCAGGGGAAGGTCTGGGCGGTGGACGTGAGCGGCTCGAAGCCGCGCCTCGCGGGCTCGCTCCAGCTCGACCAGGGCTGGAACGCGCAGCTTCTCCTCTACGGGAAGCACCTCCTCGTCCTGAGCGGCGGCGGGGGCCCGCCGATCCTCCTCCGAGGTGCCGAGTCGCTGCTGCCGATCCGCGTCGCCGGAACCATGCTCACGGACGTTGACGTCAGCGACCCGTCGTCGATGCACGTCGTCCGAACCATGTCGGTGGAAGGCGCCTACCTGAGCGCGCGGCTCGTCGGCTCGACCGCCCGGGTCGTCATCACCTCGACGCCCTATCTGCCGCTCGTCTACCAGGGCCAGAAGGGCGCGGAGACGCCGGCCGCCGCCGAGCGCAAGAACCGGGGCGTGATCGCCTCCTCGCGCCTGCGCAACTGGCTCCCCTACTACAAGCTCACGGATCGGAAGGCGAAGCGGACGATCCACCGCGCGCTCGTCGGCTGCCGGCAGGTGCGCCGGCCGGTCGACTTCTCCGGCCTCGGGATGGTCACCGTGCTGACGATCGACCTCGCCAGGGGGCTCGAGCCGGTCGACTCGGACGCGGTCATGGCCGACGGGAACACGGTCTACGCCTCGACCGGCAGCCTCTATGTCGCTTCCCAGCGCTGGGCCTTCGCGAACCCCGAGACCGGCGAGCTGCCCCAGAGCGTCACGACCCAGGTCCACGAGTTCGACATCTCGAGCCCGGACACGACGGTCTACCGGGCGAGCGGCGAGGTCTCGGGCTACATCCTCAACCAGTGGGCGCTCTCGGAGGACAAGGGCTACCTTCGCGTGGCGACCACGGAGGCGCCGACCTGGCTCCAGCCCGACCAGGCACAGCAGTCCCAGAGCTTCGTCACGATCCTTCGGCGCGACGGGGGCAGCCTCGTCCAGGCGGGGCGCGTCGGCGGACTCGGGGCCGGCGAGCGGATCTACGCGGTGCGCTTCATCGGCGACGTCGGCTATGTCGTCACCTTCCGCCAGGTCGATCCGCTGTACACCCTCGACCTCTCCGACCCGGGCAATCCGAGGGTCGTCGGCGAGCTGAAGGTGCAGGGCTACTCGGCCTATCTCCACCCGGTCGGCGACGGCCTCCTGCTCGGGGTCGGCCAGGATGCGAGCGGCGAGGGACGGGTGCTCGGCACGCAGCTCTCGCTCTTCGACGTGTCGAACCCGGCGAAGCCCGTCCGGCTGCAGCACGAGACGATCGGCGGCGGCTGGTCGGAGGCGGAGTGGGACCACCACGCGTTCCTCTGGTGGCCGGCAAGCTCGCTCGCAGTCCTGCCGGTACAGGCCTACTTCCCGGACGGGACGTCGTTCGTGGGCGCGCTGGGCTATCGCGTGGACAAGGGCGGGATCGCGAAGGTCGGAGCGGTCACGCACCCAGTCCAGTCGCCGGTCGTCGAGGGCGAGCCGCTGCCGCCACAGGCGTACTCGGCGCAGATCCGCCGCTCCGTCGTCGTCGGTGACACGCTCTACACGGTCTCCGACGCGGGCATCAAGGCGAGCGGCCTCGCCGCGCTCGGCAACCTCGCGTGGGTTCCGTTCCGGTAGGGCGGCTCAGAACACGATCACGTTGCGCAGCGCCTCGCCCCGGTTGACGCTGGCCACGGCTTCGTTGATCTCTTCGAGCGGGTAGCGCCCGGAGATCAGCTCGTCGAGCTTCAGGCGGCCGCGGCGATAGAGCTCCACGAGCCTGGGGATGTCGGCCGGCAGGCGCGCCGAGCCCATCTTGCTGCCGAGGATGCGCCCGCCGTCGTTGGCGAGCTCGCCGGGATCGAACTCGACGGTCACGCCAGAAGCCGGCATGCCGACGATGACGAGGGTTCCGGCGCGGCGCACGAGCCCGAAACCCTGCTCAATCGTGGTCTTCGCACCGACGGCGACGAAGACGTAGTCCGCACCGCGACCACCGGTGAGGGAGCGAACGCCTTGCCGGGCGTCCGCGTCCCGGGGGTTGATCGTGTGGGTCGCTCCAAACGTCTTCGCGGCCTCGAGCTTCATGTCCGAGAGGTCGATCGCAACGATCGGCTGGGCGCCCGACAGAGCCGCGCCCTGCACGCTGTTCAGCCCGACGCCCCCGGTGCCGATCACGACGACGCTGCTGCCGGCCCGAACCTGCGCGGTGTTGACCACTGCCCCGACCCCGGTGAGGACGCCGCAGCCGAGCAGCGAGGCGCTGTCGAGCGGAACGTCGGCGGGAATCCCCGCGACCTGGGACGCATGGACCGTGACACATTCCGCGAAGGCGCCGGTGCGGAGCCCCTGCGTGACCTCTCGGCCGTCCGCAGAGCGGAGCGGCCCTTTCTCGTCGAGGGAGAACGTCGTCTCGCAGAAGACCGGCTCGCCCTGGGCGCAGAAGTAGCACCTTCCGCACGAGCGGACGAGGGTGACGACGACCCGATCGCCCGTCTTGACCCCGGTGACACCGTCGCCGACCTGCTCGACGACGCCGGCTGCTTCGTGGCCGTACACGGCGGGCAGGCGCCCGCCCCATGCTCCCTCCATGAAGGAGATGTCGCTGTGGCAGACGGCGCACGCCGCGAGCCGCACCTGCACCTCGCCCGCGTGCGGCGGATCGAGCTCGAGCTCCTCGATGACGAGAGGCTTCCCGAACTCATAGCTGACGGCCGCCCTCACGCCGGAACCCTAGCCGCGTCCCTTGCCCCGGGCTCGTATCCTTCGCCGCGTGGCGATCCGGATCGTCCTCGCCGAGGACAACTACCTCGTGCGCGAAGGTGTCCGCCGCCTGCTCGAGTCCCGGCCCGAGCTCGAGATCGTCGCCGCCTGCGGTGACCTCGACTCTCTCCTCGCCGCGGTCGAGTCAGAGCGGCCGGACGTCGTGCTCACGGACATCCGCATGCCACCGGGCGGGCTCGACGAGGGGATCCAGGCGGCCCGGCGCCTGCGCGAGACGAACCCCGGGGTCGGGGTCGTCGTCCTCAGCCAGTACTCGGAGCCGAGCTATGCGCTTGCCCTGCTCGAGAGCGGCTCGGAGCGGCGGGCCTATCTCCTCAAGGAGCGGGTCGAGGACGTCGAGCAGCTCGTGGGCGCGATCCAGGTCGTCGCCGCCGGCGGGTCGGTGATCGACCCGAAGGTCGTCGAGGGCCTCGTCGCTGCGAAGTCGCGCGACGAGCGCTCACGTCTCGCCGAGCTCACGCCCCGCGAGCGCGACATCCTCCGCGAGATGGCCGAGGGCAAGAACAACGCCGCCATCGCGGCCTCGCTCTTCATCACCGAGCGCTCGGTCGAGAAGGTGATCCACTCGATCTTCGCGAAGCTCGGGATCGCCTGGGAGGAGAGCATCCACCGCCGCGTCAAGGCGGTGTTGCTTTATCTCGCCGAGCAGGGCGACTAGCCGCGATCCGCCCAGAGCGTCCTGAGCACCTGCGGCCCGAAATCCTCCTTGTGGACGTACGCGCCCGCGCCGCAGGAGCGCGCCTCTGGGGGGAGATCCTCCGCCCGGTAGGTGGAGACGAGGACGGTGAGCGTCTCGGGCCGGGAGCCTGCGATCTGCCGCGAGGCCTCGATCCCGCCAATGCCGGGCATGTTGATGTCGATGACGACGAGGTCCGGCTCGAGCATCTCGGTGAGCGCGACGGCCTCCTCGCCGGAGGCGGCCTCGCCGACGATCTCGAACCCGGCGGTCGCGCGGAGCACCGAGCGGGCGGCCCGCCGGAACGGCGCCTGGTCGTCGGCGACGAGGACCCGGACGGTCATCGCGCGAGCGGGATCGTTCCGGCGATTCGTGTTCCGCCGCCGGGCTTGGAGACGATCGAAAGGCGACCGCCGAGCGCGCCGACACGGTCGCCCATGTTGGCGAGCCCGGCGCCGCACAACCGCTTCCGGGCGTCGAACCCGGCCCCGTCGTCGACGACCTCGAAGAGGAGCCCGCCCTCCTCTTCCCAGACGCGGACCGTCGCGCGCGCCTCCTCTCCCGCGTGCTTGCCGGCGTTCTGGAGCGCCTCGAGGCAGCAGAAGTAGACCGTCGCCTCGACCTCGGCGGGGTGGCGTCCGATCGCCCCCACCTCGAGCCGCGCCG
>JBGPNP010000131.1:0-6966 GCA_041487575.1 Gaiellaceae bacterium
CGGCTTCTGCATGTCCTCGGTCTCCGGCATGAAGACGTTCTCGTCGGCGCGCCAGAGCGAGATGTTGTGGTGGCAGCCGTTCGCCGAGACGCCCATGAAGGGCTTGGGCATGAAGCACGGGAAGGCGCCGAGCTCGCGCCCGACCGCCTTGCAGACCTGGCGGAAGGTGCTCAGGTTGTCCGCGGTCTTCTCCGCGCGGTCGAAGCCGAAGTTGAGCTCGATCTGCCCGGGAGCGTCCTCGTGGTCGCCCCAGATCATGTCGAGCCCCATCTTCTGGCCGTACTCGACGACCTTGTGGATGATCGGCTGGAGCTCGGCGAACTGGTCGATGTGGTAGCAGTACGGCTTCGTCAAGCCTTCGACCGAGGGCTGCCCGTCTCCGTCGACCTTGAGCCACATCATCTCGGGCTCGGTGCCGGCCCGGAGGTGGAGGCCGGTCTTCTGCTCGAAGTCGGCCTGGATGCGCTTGAGGTTGCCGCGGCAGTCCGAGGTCAGGAAGGCGGCCGGCTCCCCGCGCTCCTCCCGGTTGCGGAAGCAGGTGCACCAGACGCGGGCGACCCGCTTGTCCCACGGCAGCACCATGAAGGTCTCAGGTTCCGGGACGCCGACGAGCTCGGCGGCCTCCGGCCCGTAGCCGATGTAGTTCCCGTGCCGGTCGGTGAAGAGGTTCGCGGTCGAGCCGTAGACGAGCTGGAAGCCCTTCTCGGCCATCCTCTCCCAGTGCTGCGCCGGGACGCCCTTGCCCATGATCCGGCCCGTGACCGAGATGAACTGGTAGTAGATGTAGGTGATCCCCTCGGCGTCGATCCGGCGCCGGACGTCGGCGACCAGCTCGTCACGCCCCTCGGCGTCCACGAAGCGCTCAAGGTCAGTCGACACGAACCGCCTCCTCCTCTCGATCATCCCGGCAGGGCAACGCAAGCGTGCCGCACGATGCCCTCATTCAGGTGGTGTCTACGTGCGCCGGATGCCCCTGTCAAACGGGACCCGCCGAACGGGCAATACTATTGCCAGAGCGCGTCCGTCCGCTCCTCTAGAGCGCCGTGTAGGCTCGGCTCGTGATCGTCACGCACACGCTCACGGACGGAGGCCAGGCGCCCGCGGACGTCGCCCGCCTCGTCGCCGACTTCCTCGGGAGCGCACGCACGTCGCTCGATCTCGCGCTCTACGACCTCGCGCTCCCGCCGCCCGAGAGCGACGTCGTCACCGGCGCGCTCACCGCGGCCGAGCGCCGCGGCGTCCGCGTTCGCCTCGCCTTCAACGTCGACCACCGAGGGCCGATCCCGGTTCCGCCGCCACCGCAGGCCGAGCCCGACGCCCTCGAAGCGCTCGACCTCGAGACGCGCGGCATCCCGGGGGTCCCCGACCTCATGCACCACAAGTACGTCGTCCGCGACCGCGAGGCGGTCTGGACCGGCTCGGCGAACTGGACGGGCGACTCGTGGTCGCGCGAGGAGAACGTCGTGGTCGTCGTCGAGTCGCCCGAGATCGCGACGGCCTTCACCACCGACTTCGAGGAGCTCTGGAGCTCGGGGCTGGTTGCGGGCACCGGCGAGATCGAGCCGGCGCCGGTCACCGTCGGCGCGGTCTCGGTACGCCCTTGGTTCACGCCGGGAAAGGGGCGGGCGCTCGCGCACCGGATCGCGTCTCGGGCCGGGGACGCACGGCGGCGCATCCGCATTTGCTCGCCGGTGATCACGTCGGGCCCCGTGCTCGGGACGCTCGCCGAGGTCGCGGCGGACGGGAAGGTCGACCTCGCCGGAGCCGTCGACCAGACGCAGATGCAGGCGGTGCTCGGCCAGTGGCGGGAGAACCCGCACGCGGCCTGGAAGCCACCTGCGCTCCTCTCGCTCCTCGCGCACGCGCCCTTCGCCGGCAAGCGCTCGACGCCGTACGGCCCGGGGACCGTGCACGACTACATGCACGCGAAGGTGACGGTCGCCGACGACGTCGTCTTCGTGGGGAGCTACAACCTCTCCCACTCAGGCGAGTGGAACGCGGAGAACGTGCTCGAGATCGAGGACGCCGCGCTCGCCGACCGGCTCGCCGCGTACGTGGACGAGGTCCGCGCCCGCTACCCGCTCGTGGCTCTGACCTAGCGGAACAGCGCCGTCGCCGCGAGCACCGCCGCCACGGCCGGCACCGTCGAGCCGACGACAAGGAGCCGCATCAGGTGCGGCCGCAGGTCGAACACGCGCGCGAGGATGAGGAGGTGGAAGGCGCAGGGCATCGCTGCCGCGAGATAGAAGACGCTGGGGACCTCGGCGCCGATCGCCTTCCCGGTCGCGAGGAGGACGAGTGGGGCGACGGCGAAGCGGATGGCCAGCGCGCCGGCGGCCCGGCGTAGCTCGCAGACGTCGTGCGCAGGGCGCTCGAGCGGCAGCGCGAGCCCCAGGAGGAAGAAGCCGGCGGGGCCGACCGCATACCCGGCCCAGTGCCCGAGCGTCTCGAGCGAGCCTGGCACGGCGACGCCGGCGGCGCGCAGCGCGACGGCCGCGAGCGCGGCCCAGAGCGGCGGGTTGGCGAGCAGGGCGCGGAGCGCAGGCCGGCGTGCCTCGTGGGCGCCATTGCGGCCGTGGAGCCGCGCTATCGTCGTCGAGATCGCGCTCGCGGGGACGAGCCACGAGAGCCGGTCGTAGACGACCATGAGCGCGAGCCCGGGGCTCCCGAAGGCCATCTGCGCGAGCGGGTAGCCGACGAAGCCGGTGTTCGGGAAGCCGGCGGCGAGCGCGAGCGCGCCCCGCTCGTCCCGCTCGGCCGAGACGAGCGCTGCGTAGGCGTAGCCGAGCCCGATCACGAGCCAGGCCGCGGCGATCGAGGCGGCGAGTGCGAGCCCGATGCGACGGTCGAGCGGGACGTTCGAGAACGCCGTGAAGACGATCACCGGCGTCACCGTCCAGAAGTAGGCCGTCCAGGTCCGGCGGCGGAAGGAGTCGCCCGGGTAGCGCCGCTGCAGTGCAAGCCCGAGCGCGAGGAAGGAGGCGAGGAGCGCGACATCGACGATCACATCCTGAGCGTAGCGGCCGACCGATTGGCGCCCGAACACGAGCTGGTGACAGATCGTGGGGAGCGGCACGCCCGAGCCCGCGTGTGTGCGCAGGCCGGTGGTGCGCGGTCCGGGGCACTAGACTCGCGCCGGTGAACGTCCTCGTCGTCGGGTCGGGCGGGCGCGAGCATGCGCTCGCGTGGAAGATCGCGCAAAGCCCGGCGCTCGGCGAGCTCCACGCGGCGCCCGGCAACCCCGGGATCGCCGCGCTCGGCTCCTGCCACCCGGTGCGCGCCGACGACGTGGAGGGGCTGCTCGGCCTCTGCGATGCGCACCGCATCAACCTCGTGGTGGTCGGGCCGGAGGCCCCGCTCGTCGCCGGCGTCGGCGACCGGCTTCGCCACGCGGGCATCGCCGTCTTCGGGCCGAGCGCGGCGGCCGCGCGGATCGAGGGCTCGAAGTCGTTCGCGAAGGAGGTTATGCGCGTCGCAGGCGTACCGACCGCGGCCGAGCTGGACGGACCTCGGGCGCCCTGCGTCGTCAAGGCGGACGGGCTCGCTGCCGGCAAGGGCGTCTTCGTGTGCCGCACGCAGGTGGAGGCGGACGCGGCCTGGCCGCAGGCGGTCGCCCTCGGCGGGCGGGTCGTCGTCGAGGAGCTGCTCGAGGGCGAAGAGGTCTCGCTCTTCGCGCTCACCGACGGGAGCCGCGCGCTGGCCCTCCCCCCGGCGCAGGACGCGAAGCGCCTCCTCGACGGGGACGAAGGGCCGAACACCGGCGGCATGGGGAGCTACACGCCGGTGCCCATGCTCGGGCCCGGCGAGGCCGAGGAGCTCGTGGAGGCGATCCATGTTCCCGTGCTCGAAGAGCTCGCGCAGCGCCGGACGCCGTTCATCGGCCTCCTCTACGCCGGACTCATGCTCACCCCGGACGGGCCGCGCGTGCTCGAGTTCAACTGCCGCTTCGGCGACCCGGAGACGCAGGCGATCCTGCCGCGCCTCGAGGGCGACCTCCTCCCCGCCCTGGCCGCAGCCGCAGCCGGGAGCCTCGACGGGGTGGCTGCTCTAGGCGGCTCAGGCGCGGCCGTGACGGTGGTGCTCGCGTCGCCCGGCTACCCGGCCGCCGTCGAGCCGGGGATCGAGATCGGTGGGATCGACGAAGCGAGGCTGACCGGGGCGCTCGTCTTCCACGCCGGCACGGCCCTCCGCGGCGGCGCCGTCGTGAGCGCCGGCGGGCGCGTCCTCAACGTCACAGGGCTCGGCCCGACCTGCGCGGAGGCGCGAGAGCACGCCTACGAGGCCGTGGCACTGATCGACTTTCCGGGCGCGGTGTATCGTCGAGACATCGCCCTCAAGGCAGCCCATGTCGCACCCTGAGATCGAATCCGGCGTCGAGCCCACTCCGCTCCTTCTCGACGACCTCGAGGAGATCGGTCCTCTCGTCGGCATCCTCGTCGGCTCGGAGTCCGACCGGGAGGCGATGGAGCCGGCCGTCACGGAGCTGGACGATCGGGGTGTCTCGTACGAGTTCCTCGTCCTCTCGGCGCACCGCGACCCGCGCGGCGTCGCCGAGTACGCCTCGACGGCGGCCCTCCGGGGTGTGCGGGTGATCATCGCCGCCGCTGGTATGGCAGCCGCCCTGCCCGGCGTCGTCGCCGCCTACACGGAGCTGCCGGTGATTGGCGTTCCCCTGACCTCGTCGAAGACCGTCATGGGCGGCCTCGACGCGCTGCTCTCGATCGTGCAGATGCCGCCGGGCGTCCCGGTGGCGTGCGTCTCGGTCAACGGCGCCCGCAACGCAGCCATCCTCGCCGCGAGGATCCTCGGCCAGGGCGGCGGCTACCCGCCGAGCTCTGGGCGGCCGGCGCTCAAGCTGTAACGCGCGGCCGGACGCAGTCTCCGCGTGCGGGGTCGAGAAGGAGGCGCACTGACGCAGCGTCGCCTCTGAACGCAGCAGCGATCTCTCCGGGCGGGTGGGCAAAGTGCTCGGCCCGGCCCGAGCCGCATTCCGAGCTTGACTCCACACGCAGCCCCCACCCTGGGTGGGGAGCCGGGCCACCCTCTGACCCGGCTCCAAGCCTAGCGCCGAAATCCGCGCAGCTGTGTCACAGATCGGCGCCAACTTTGTCATGCCCCGTGCCAATCTTGCGCACGCCCGGCCGTGCCCCGAGCGCCTCGATCCGTGCGCCCTCTAGGCCGCTCTCTACAATTCGCTCAGTGATCGAGCGCTACTCCCGTCCGGCCATGAAGCGGATCTGGTCGGACGAGGCCAGGCTGGCACGCTGGCTCGAGGTCGAGCTCGCGGCGCTTGAGGCCTGGGGAGAGGTCGGCGCCGTCCCGCGCGAGGCCGTCGCCGAGATCCGCGCCGCGGCCGTCCCGCCGGCGCCGGAGCGCGTAGCCGAGATCGAGGAGCGCACGCAGCACGACCTCGCCGCCTTCGTCGACGCCGTCCAGGAGGGGCTCGGGCCGGCCGGACGTTGGCTCCACTACGGGCTGACGTCCTCCGACGTCGTCGACACGGGCCTCGCGCTCCAGGTGCGCGAGGCCGGTGCGCTCCTCCTCATGGGCCTCGAGCGCGCCTTCGACACCGTCGCCCGCCGCGCGCACGAGCACCGCGATACCGCCATGGCCGGGCGCACGCACGGCGTCCACGCCGAGCCCATCACCTTCGGCGCGAAGCTCGCGGGCTGGGCCTTCGAGCTCGACCGCGACCGGGAGCGCCTCGCGCGCGCGCTCGAGGGCATGCGCGCCGGCAAGCTCGCCGGCGCCGTCGGCACGTACGCGGGCGGCGACCCCGAGGTCGAGCGGATCGCCTGCGGGCGGCTCGGACTCGTGCCGGAGCCGGTGGCCACGCAGGTCGTGCCGCGCGACAGGCACGCCGAGCTCCTCTCCACGCTCGCCCTCTGCGCCTCCTCGCTCGAGCGCTTCGCGACCGAGATCCGTCACCTCGCCCGGACCGAGGTGCGCGAGGTGCAGGAGCCGTTCGGCAAGGGCCAGAAGGGCTCCTCGGCCATGCCGCACAAGCGAAATCCTGTCGTCGCCGAGCGCATCTGCGGCCTGGCGCGGGTCGTTCGCGCCGCCGCCCAGGTCGGCCTCGAGAACGTCGCGCTCTGGCACGAGCGCGATATCTCCCACTCGGCCGCCGAGCGGATCGTCCTCCCGGACGCCTTTCTCGCGCTCGACTACATGCTCGATCGCTTCTCGTGGCTAATCGAGGGGCTCGTCGTGGACGCCGACCGCATGCGGCGAAACCTCGACAGCTCCCACGGACTCGTCTTCAGCCAGCGCGTCCTCCTCGCCCTCGTCGGGGCGGGGCTCCCCCGGGACGCGGCCTACCGGCTCGTCCAGCGCCACGCGCTCCGCGCCTGGGACGAGGGCGTCGACTTCCGCGCGCTTGTCGAGGCCGACCTCGAGATTGCGTCACGCCTCGACCCCAGCGCGCTCGACGAGGCGTTCGACCTGCGAGAGGCGCTCCGCCACGTCGACGTCCTCTTCGAGCGGCTCGACGCGCTCACGGCCCGGAAGGAGCAGCCCGTCCATGCCTGACGCGACCGCCGTCCACGTGGCAAGCGGCAAGGTTCGCGAGATCTTCGAGCTCGACGCGGAGCGCCTCCTGCTCGTCGCCAGCGACCGGATCTCGACCTTCGACGTCGTCCTGCCAACGGAGATCCCGGACAAGGGCCGCGTCCTCACGGGCCTGTCCGCGTTCTGGTTCACGCGCACGCGGGCGATCGTGCCGAACCATCTTCTGGCCGTCCGGCCCGACGGCTGCTCGACGGAGGTACGCCGGCTCGAGATGCTTCCGATCGAGTGCGTCGTGCGCGGCTACCTCGCCGGCTCGGGCTGGAAGGACTACACGCGCACGGGCTCCACCTCCGGCCACGCGCTCCCAGCGGGGCTCGTCGAGTCGCAGCAGCTCCCCGAGCCGATCTTCACGCCCGCGACGAAGGCGACGGAGGGGCACGACGAGAACATCTCGCGCGA
>JBGPNP010000132.1:0-6934 GCA_041487575.1 Gaiellaceae bacterium
GCTCTACTTCGCCTATCCGCAAGCCGGTGAGCTCCCATTGCTAGAAGCGCTGATCGTCGTCATCCTCGGCGGGCTCGGCAGCCTTCCCGGAACGGTCATCGCCGCGTACGCCATCGGCTTCATTCAGGCCACCGCCGAAGTTCTGGTCGGCACCACATGGTCCCTTCCGATCCTGTACGGCGTGATCTTGCTGGTGTTGATCTTTCGCCCGCAAGGGCTCATGGGAAGGCCATCCGAGGCTCGCTTGTGAGCGCCGCTGCCTATCGCCGGTTCCCGTCGATGACCTCCGCGCGGTGGGCTGCCCTCGCGGTCCTGGGCCTCGGGATCGCCGCGTTCCCGCTCGTCGACCAGGACCAGTACACCCTCACGGTGATGATTACCGCGCTCATCCTGGTGGTTCTGAACACAAGCTGGAACTTCGTGCTGGGCGTTGCCGGGGTGTGGAACTTCGGCCAGCTGGCGATCTATGCCCTCGGCGGGTACGGAGCGGGGCTTCTCATGCTCCACACGGGACTCCCTGCGCCTGTCGCCATCCTGGGCGGGGGCGTCGCCTCCGCGCTGATCTCCGTGCTGCTTGCGTTTCCGACGCTTCGTCTCTACGGCATCTACACGTCGCTGCTCACGTTCTCGTTCGCCCAGGTGATCCAGTTCGTCATCCTGAACGACCCCGGCGGGAAGATGGGCGGGACGTTCGGGCTCCCCCTCGTCCGTGGCCTCTTCCCCTCCCTCGACCCACGGGGCTCGATGCGGGCCTACTACTGGACGTGCCTCGCGGCGGCGGCGCTCACGCTGATCGCGATCGCCTGGATCGTGCGCTCCCGCATCGGGCTCGCGCTGCGCGCCGTGCGGGACTCGCTCGCGTACGGAGCCGCCCGAGGTGTGAGCGCCCTCCGATTCCGCGTGCTCGCGTACGGCATCGCAGGGTTCATGGCGGGGATCGCGGGCGGTCTCTACGTGAGCTTCAACGGGACGATCCAGCCGAGTGTGATGGGCCTCACGCCGATGAGCATCTATGTGACGATGCTCGTCATCGGCGGGCTCGGGACGATCTGGGGCCCCGTCCTCGGGACCGCGATCCTCATGATCATCCAGACGTCGCTCGTCGACCACCCAGCCATCGAGCTGACGATCCTCGGCGGCGTGCTGCTCGTCATCGTCGTCTTCTTCCCCGGCGGGCTCGTCGGGGAGCTGCCGAAGGTCAGGCGGCGACTGGCGGCATGGCTCTCCGAGGGGGAAGGAGGTACCCGTGACGACGTGGCCTGACGGCGCCCGCTGTGCGGCGGCGTTCACCTTCGACTTCGACGCCGAGGAGGTGTGGATCGGCGACGACCCGGCGAATGCGGACAAGCCCGGCGTGCTCTCGCAGGGGACATACGGCGGGAAGGTCGCGGTGCCGCTCATCCTCGAGCTGCTCGAGCGGCACGGCCTCCGAGCGACCTTCTTCGTCGTCGGCCGCGTGGCCGAGCGCTACCCGGACCGGGTGCGCGACATCGTCGCCGCCGGGCACGAGCTAGCCCATCACGGCTACACGCACACCTCCCCCGCAAAGCTCTCCCGCGAGGAGGAGGAGGCCGAGCTCGTCCGCGCCCGGAGCGTTCTGGAGGGCTTCGGCGTCTCGGTGGCCGGCTACCGCTCGCCGTCCTGGGACTTCAGCCCGCACACGCTCCCGCTCCTTGAGGAGCACGGCTTCCGGTATTCCTCCAACTACATGGACGACCTGTGGCCCTACGTCCATCCGGGGACGTCCATCGTCGAGCTGCCAATCCAGTGGATCCTCGACGATGCCGCCCACTGGTGGTTCTCGGGGGCCGATTGGACGAAGAAGATCTCGACCACCGCCGAGGTGCGGGCGATCTGGGAGGAGGAGCTCCTCGGGATCCGCGAGCTCGGCGGCTCCTGCATCTTCACCATGCACCCGCAGGTTGTGGGGCGGCCGAGCCGGATCAAGTTCCTCGACTCCTTCATGGGCTTCGTCAAGGGGCTCGGTGACGTGTGGATCGCGCCGTGCGCGGAGATCGCGGAGCGAGCGCGATGAGGGCGCTCGTCACCGGCGGCGCGCGCGGGCTCGGCGCGGCGGTCGCCGCACGGATCGCCCGCGACGGGGGGCGGGTCGCCGTCATCGACGTAACCGAGGGCGTCGACTTCGTCGGCGACGTCTCCGACGAGGCGTTCGTCGGGCGCGCCGTGCCCGAGGCGGCGGAGCGGCTCGGCGGCCTCGACCTCGTCGTGAACAACGCCGGCGTCGGCGGGGAGACGGGAGAGGTCGTGGAGACCGCCGCGGCCGACTTCCGCCGCGTGCTCGAGGTCAACCTCGTCGGCGCGTTCCTCGTCGCGCGCGCCGCGGCCCGGGTGATGATCGCGCAGGGAACAGGCGGGGCGATCGTGAACTTCGGCTCGACGTACGGCATGCAGGGCGTGGCGGGTGGCGCGGCCTACTGCGCCTCCAAGGGCGGCGTCGCCCTGCTCACGCACTCGCTCGCGCTCGAGCTCGCGCCGCACGGGATCAGGGTGAACACGATCGCGCCCGGGAACATGGCGACGGAGATGCACTTCGACTACCTGCGCAGGCTTGCCGCTGCCGCGGGCACGACGTTCGAGGAGGAGGTCGCGCGCGTCCGCGCCTCCGTGCCGCTCGGCCGGCACGGCACCGGGGAGGACATTGCCGGCGCCGTCGTGTGGCTCGCCTCGCCGGACGCCTCCTACGTCACGGGCCAGACGCTCAGCGTCAACGGCGGCGTGCTTCTCACATGACCCGGTTCGCGGGGAAGCGGGCGCTCGTCACCGGCGGCGCCTCGGGGATCGGCCTCGCGACGGCCGAGCTCCTCAGGCGCGAAGGCGCGGAGGTTGCCCTCCTCGACCGGTCGGAGAAGGCGCTCGCCGCGGCTGCAGCGCGCCTCGGCGCGGCCGCGTTCGGCGCCGACGTGCTCGACCCGGCGGCGGTCGCCTGGGCGGTCGGGGAGGCGACGGAGGCGATCGGCCCGCCGGACGTCCTCGTCAACAGCGCGGGTGTCTACCGGATCGCGCCTCTGCTCGCGGTCGACGTCGCCGAGTGGGACGAGGTCCTCGACGTGAACCTGCGCGGCTCGTTCCTCGCCGCGCGCGAGGCGGCCCGGCGGATGATCGCAGTCGGCCGGGGCGGGGCGATCGTCAACATCTCCTCGATGGCCGGCCTCGTGGCGGACGTCTCCGAGCCGACCGCCGCCTACAACGCGAGCAAGGCGGGCGTGATCGCCCTGACGAAGCAGATGGCGGCCGAGTGGGCTCTGCACAGGATCCGGGTCAACTGCGTCTGCCCGGGCGTCATCGACACGCCGATGCTCCGGCTGATGGACGACCCCGAGGCGGGGCGCGCCTACCTCGAGGAGCACGTCCCGCTCAGGCGGCTCGGCCGGGCGGACGAGGTGGCCGCGCTGATCGCCTTCCTCGCCTCGGACGAGGCCTCGTACATCACCGGCGCCGCCGTCCCGGTCGACGGCGGCGCCACGATCGTGTGAGTCCGCGCAAACTGCTTCGCACTTTGCGCGTAAGGGACGTTTGTCCCTTCACGTTGCTCGGGAGGATGGCAAGCTGTTAGCTCACAGATGAGCACAGTGTTTCCTCACGTGCGTGTCGAGGGCGGGCCTCGCGAGCGGGGGCGCCAGTACGGGGAGCAGGCGCGCGACCGCGTCCGCCTCTCGCTCGAGGCCTACGCCGACGTCTTCGTCCACTACGCGGGCTGGGACTGGGCCAAGGTCACGGACGAGGCCCGCCGCTACGAGCCGGCGATCGCCGCCTACGACGAGCGCTACCTCGAGGAGGCGCGGGGAATCGCCGAGGGATCCGGCGTCCCGTACGAGGACGTGCTCGCCCTTAACGTCCGCACCGAGGTCATGTTCGCCGCCAAGGCGCGCCAGGCCGCCGGGGTCGCGACGCCGCACGAGTGCAGCTCCTTCGCGGTTCTCCCCGAGGCGAGCGCGGACGGCCACACGCTCGTCGGCCAGAACTGGGACTGGCTCCTCCACTGCTTCGACACCGTCGTCGTCCTCGAGGCGCGCCAGGACGAGGGGCCAGATTTTGTCACCGTCGTCGAGGCGGGCCTGCTCGCGAAGGCGGGCATGAACTCGTCCGGGATCGGGCTCGCCACGAACGCGCTCGTCACCGACCACGACGTCGGCAAGCCCGCGATCCCGTACCACGTGACCCTGCGCGCGATCCTCGACGCGGAGACGATCTCGGACGCGCTCGTCGCGCTGCAGCGCGCGCCCCGCTCGTCCTCGGCGAACTACCTCGTAGCGCACGACGACGGCATCGCGATCGACGTCGAGGCGGCCCCGGGGGACTTCGCCCGCCTCTACCTCCTCTTCCCCGAGGACGGCGTCCTCCTGCACACGAACCACTTCCTCTCGCCCGCGTTCGACCTCAAGGAGGTCTCGCTCTGGGCGATGCCGGACAGCCCGTTCCGGCTCGAGCGGGCGCGGGCGGCCGTCGCCGGCGAGCGCCCGCTCTCCCCCGAGACGTTCCAGCGGCTGCTCGCGGATCACGTCAACTACCCGCTCGGCGTCTGCTGCCACCCGGATACGCGCCTCCACCACTGGGACCAGGGTGCGACGGTGGCGTCGGTGATCATGGATCTGGACGCGCGACGCCTGTGGCTCGCGGACGGTCAGCCCTGCATGACGCCCTACCGCGAGCTCGACTACTCGGACTTCCTCTCGAAGCCGTCGCCGCTCCGGGCCGGCCTGCCCGCGTGAAGCTCGGCTTCGGCCTCATCTCCTGCCAGCGCTACCCCGGCGACCCGCGGACCGACGTCGAGCTCTACCGGCAGGCGCTCGAGCTCTCCGAGGAGGCCGAGCGGCTCGGCTTCGACTCGGTCTGGACGACGGAGCACCACTTCCAGGACGACGCGTACATGCCGTCGCTCCTGCCGGTCTCGGCGGCGATCGCCGCGCGGACGAGCCGCGTCGAGATCGGCACGGGGCTCGTTCTCGCGCCCTTCTACGAGCCCGTCCGACTCGCCGAGGACTCGGCCACCGTGGACATCCTCTCGGACGGCCGCTTCGTCCTTGGCCTCGGGCTCGGCTGGCGGGACGAGGAGCTGGAGGCCTTCCGCGTGCCGCGCGGGCGTCGCGTGCGCATGCTCGAAGACTGCGTGACGACGCTGCGCCAGGCCTGGTCGGATGGGCTCACGACCGGCGGGGCGGCGGTCACGTACCCGGGGGTCGCCGTGACGCCGAAGCCGCCGCGCCCGGGCGGCCCGCCGGTCTGGATCGGCGCGCACGCCGAGCCGGCGGTGCGGCGGGCGGGGCGGATCGCCGACGGGTTCATGGCGGGGTCGGTCACGCCCGAGTCTTTCGGCCAGCAGGTCCGCTGGGCCCTCGAGGAGGTCGAGCGCCGCGGGCGCGACCCGGAGACCTATGCGATCA
Source organism: Gaiellaceae bacterium (assembly GCA_041487575.1). Lineage (GTDB taxonomy): Bacteria > Actinomycetota > Thermoleophilia > Gaiellales > Gaiellaceae > JBGPNP01. The sequence continues at coordinate 5,403 of JBGPNP010000132.1, forward strand.
GCCTCTACGTCCCGACCCTCGCCTGGCCAGAGCCGGGCGCCTGGGAGCGCGTCCGCGACCACTACTGGTACATGGTCTGGAAGTACGAGGACACGGAGGACGCGCACGGCCGGACGGGCCCGCCGCCCGCAGCGCCGCCGCTCACCGCGTCGCAGGAGCAGGAGCTCAGGGCCGGGATCGTCCTCGGCACGCCTGAGGAGGTGGCGCACGGAATCCTTCGCTTCCAGGAAGCGGCCGGCGTTCCGATCTACTACATCGCGCAGCTCTACTGGCCCGGCCTCGACCCGGGCGTCCAGAGCGAGGCGCTCGCCGTCTTCGCCGAGGAAGTCGCGCCGCTCGTCCGGCGCGGCTAGCGGCTGTCCGGGGAGGCCGTGTGCCGGAGCGTCTCGTCGAGCGCCCGAGCGCGTTCCGGCCCGATGCCGGGGACGGACAGCCACTCCTCCCGCGTTGCGGCGACGACGCCGGCCACGCTGCCGAACCTGGCCAGGAGCGCCCGCGCCCCGGCGGTCGAGATGCCGGGGACGGCGGCCAGGAGCCCCTCCGCCGCCTCCGCGCCCGCCGGGGCCTTCGGCCGCTGCGCGTAGACGGGCCGGTCGGCGGGAGCCTCGATCCGCTGGCAGCGCACCGCGAGCCGGTGGATCCAGAGCGCCGAATCGCGCGGCTGCCCGCTCCGCAGGAGAGCGATCCCCTGGTCGATGATCGCAAGGCAGACGCCGCGCACGGCATTCCCCTGGAGCGGCCCGCGGTCGATGTCCGTTCCCTCGAGGAGCAGGTAGGGGAAGGCCGCCGCGGCCCGGAGCTTCGCCATCTGCGGCCAGAGTCTTCCGTTCACGACCGCCGTGTGGAGGTCGAGCACGCGCTTTCGCTCGACGAGCGTGTCCACGCCGACCGCGTAGTCCCCGGCGGGAAGCGCCGCGATCTCGATCTCCGCTCCGAGCTCGCGGGCGAGCACCTCCGGGATGCCGCTCTGCCTCTCGTGGACGTCGACGACGATCCGGACCGGCTCCAACTGCGCCATCGCCGGGAACCGTAGCGCCGACCGCCGCAGGCCGGGCTGACGCCACGGCCGAAGCGGCCATCTTGCGCGCCGGAGCCGGCCGAGGCATTCTGAGCCCGTGGACGAGGCAGAGGGCATCTATCGCGGCGAGGTGCTCGCGATCTTCGGCGCGCTGTCCGAGATCTACACTGATACGGGTAGGATCCTCGCGATCCTGGGCCACGAGGAGGACAGTGGCGAAGCCGAAGAAATGGACTCCTGAGGAGTGGCGCGCGTGGCGGGCAGCGCGCGACGCTCGCCTCGCCGAGCTCCACGCTCACATCGAGCGGATCAAGGCCGAGCTCGAAGCGAAGAAGAAGCCGGCGTAGCGGTCGGGCGCGTCGGCGCGCTTGGTGGCGTCGGCGAACAACGTGTCATCCGGCGCGGGCGACGTTTCAGCTCTCTTCCTTGACACTGACGTGACAGTTCGCACGGCCCGCGCCGGGTAGATTGGCTGTGAGGACGAGATGGTCACGCGCATCAGTGGGCTGCCTCC
>JBGPNP010000133.1:0-6933 GCA_041487575.1 Gaiellaceae bacterium
CGACGCGGGCGGGTTCTACGCGATCGCCACCCCGATCCTGCGGCGCAAGGTGCGCCGCTCCGTCGCGGCCGACCTCGCGAGGCTCAAGCGCCTGCTCGAGCGGGGGCTGCCGGCGTGATCAGCCTCGAGGAGCTCCAGCTCGCGGCCCGCAACCACGGCATGCCCCTGGAGGCGCTCCGCTACCCGATCACGCCCGCCGGCCTGCACTATCTCCTCACGCATTACGACGTCCCGTTCGTCGAGGCCTCCGGCTGGTGCCTGACCGTCGGGGGTCGTGTCGAGCGGCCGGTCTCGCTCTCGCTGGACGAGCTCCGGAGCCGTCCCTCGACGGAGGTCACGGTGACGATGGAGTGCGCCGGCAACGGCCGCGCCCACCTCGAGCCGCGCCCGCTCAGCCAGCCGTGGCTCCACGAGGCGGTCGGGACCGCCCGCTGGAAGGGCACGCCCCTGCGCTCGGTCCTCGAGGAGGCGGGAGTCCTGGACGGCGCGGTCGAGGTCGTCTTCACGGGGCTCGACCGAGGCATCGAGGAGGGCGTGGAGCAGAGCTACGCGCGCAGCCTCCCGGTCGACCTGGCGCTCGGCGGCGAGGCAGTCCTCGCGTACGAGATGAACGGGATGCCTCTTCCCCCGCAGCACGGGTTCCCGCTTCGGCTCGTCGTGCCGGGCTGGTACGGGATGACCAACGTGAAGTGGCTGGCGGCGATCGACGTCGTCGACCGGCCGTTCGCAGGCCATCAGCAGGTCAGCGCCTACCGACTGCGCGTCGACGAGGCCGAGGAAGGCACGCCGCTCTCCCGGATGCTCCCCCGCGCGCTCATGGTGCCGCCCGGGATCCCGGACTTCCCCGCGCGGCGGCGAACCGTTCCGGCCGGCCAGGTCCTGCTCGAGGGCCGCGCCTGGTCCGGCTGGGGGGAAGTGGAGGCGGTCGAGGTGAGCACCGACGGCGGGCGCACGTGGGCCGTCGCCGAGGTCGAGCGACCGGAGTCCGAGTGGGCGTGGCACGGGTGGCGCTACAGGTGGACGGCCCGGGAGCCGGGCGAGCACGTCCTCTGCTCCCGGGCCCGGGACGCAGCGGGGAACGCTCAGCCGCTCGAGCCGACGTGGAACGTCGGCGGGTACGCGAACAACGCGGTGCAGCGCGTCCCCGTGACCGTCGCAAGCTGAGGCGAGCGCCCTCGCCCCGACCGGCACGCCGGCGCCAGCCCGTCTCAGATCGGCCCAGATAGGCTAGAGCCCCGTGCCGCCCGTGCGCATCGCTCTCCAGGTCCATCCTCAGCACGCCGAGTACAGCGACATGCGCCGCGCCTGGGTCGAGGGCGAGGCGCTGGGCATCGACGCCCTCTTCACCTGGGACCACTTCTACCCGCTCTACGGCGACGCCGACGGGAAGCACTTCGAGTGCTGGACGCTCCTCGCGGCGATGGCCGAGGTGACCGAGCGGGTCGAATTCGGCGCTCTCGTCACCTGCAACTCGTACCGGAACCCGAACCTCCTCGCCGACATGGCCCGGACGGTCGACCACATCTCGGGGGGCCGGCTCGTCTTCGGGATCGGCTCGGGCTGGTTCCAGCGCGACTACGACGAGTTCGGCTACGAGTTCGGGACGGCCGGGAGCCGACTTCGCGACCTCGACGCCGCCCTCCCCGTGATCAAGCGCCGCTGGGAGAAGCTCAAGCCGCCTCCCCTGAGGCGGATCCCGATCATGATCGGCGGCGGCGGCGAGAAGGTGACCCTCCGCATCGTCGCCGAGCATGCCGACATCTGGCACGGCTTCGGACCGGTCGAGAACTTCCGCCACAAGTGCGCCGTCCTCGACGAGTGGTGCGCAAAGGTCGGCCGCGATCCGGCGGCGATCGAGCGCTCCGTGACCGTCACCGACTTCGACCGCCTCGAGGCGCAGGCGGAGGAGATGGTCGAGGCGGGCGCCGGCCTGCTCGTCATCAGCCGGAACGGCCCCGAGTACGACCTCGCGCCGCTGCGGCAGCTCGTCGCCTGGCGCAACCGGCACGCGGGCTGAGCCCGCGTCGCGAGCGCTCGAGTCGCGCGCCCCGCCGAGCTCGACCGGGAGCCGTCACTGCACCACCCGGAACAGACGCCACGGTTCCGGCAGCCCCTTGAGCTGATGCTCGCCGCGATCCTCGAACTGAATCCCCGAGCCGGCGACGAGGTCCTTGACCGTGCTCGAGACGAGCACCTCCCCCGGTCCCGCCTCGGCGGCGACCCTGGCGCCGACGTGGACAGCGACCCCGCCGGCCTTGCCTCCGATCAACTCGCACTCGCCGCTGTGCAGGCCTGCCCGAATCTCGAGACCGAGCGAGCGCACCTGATCCCTGATCGAACACGCACAGCGAATCGCGCGCGCCGGGCCGTCGAACGTGGCGAAGAAGCCATCCCCGGCCGTGCCGACCTCCTGCCCGCGGAAGCGCGCGAGCTGGGCCCGCACGAGGGCGTGGTGTCGCTCGAGCACGCCGCGCCAGGCGAGGTCGCCGAGCTCGACCGCCTTCCGCGTCGAGTCGACGACGTCTGTGAACAGGATCGTGGCAAGCACACGGTCGGGTTCGAACCCATGCCTCGCGCCGGTGAGGAACTCTTCGACTTCGTCCAGGATCTCGTCCTGGTCGCCGACGAAGGGCAGGTGGTCGTCGCCGGGCAGCTCGAGCAGCTTCGCTCCGGGAATGCGCTCCGCCATGTACCGCGCGCCTTCGACCGGCAGCGCCAGGTCGCCCGTTCGGTGCAGGATGAGCGTCGGCGTCCGGATCGTCGGCAGCACGTGGCGAACGTCGATCTGACCGTTCATCGTCGTCAGGGCGAGCGCGGCCCCTGGGCTCGCGCTCATGCGCAGGTAGGTAGCCCACCAGGTCCGGAAGCGCTCGTCGTTCACGAGGCTCGGAGCCCGCGCCTCCAGGCCCACCGGCCCGCCCCACCCGCGCTCGACCTCCTGGAGGGCTCGGTCGTGGCCCTCGCGGCTCAAGCCCGCCTCGTAGTCGGGAGCCCAGAGCCTCCGCGCGTACGAGCCGATCATCACCAGAGCTCTCGTCCGCTGCGGGTAGGTCGCCGCGAAGAGCAGGCAGAGCGGGCCTCCTTCTGAGATCCCCATCAGAGCCGCCCGCTCCGAGCCTGCGGCGTCCATCACGGCCCGCACGTCGTCCATGCGTTCCTCGAGCGTCGGCAGCTCGTTGATCGGGACGCGATCGGACAAGCCCGTGCCGCGTTTGTCGAACAGGATCAACCGCGAGAACGAGGCGAGCCGGCGCAGGAAGCGTGCAAAGGACGGCTCTTCCCAGAAGTAGTCGAGGTGGGAGACCCAGCCCATCACGAACACGAGATCGACCGGCCCCTCGCCCAGGACCTGGTAGGCGATGGCGACGTCGCCGCTTCGAGCGTAGCGGACTTCGGGAAGCTCCACGGCTGCAGTTTCGTCCACCGAGCACGCCGTCGCCACTGGCCTCGGAACGCGCCAGACCGGTAGAGTCGCGGCGGTGATCAGGAGAGCGCGCCGGCTCGAGCCGATCCGCGGCTTCGGCATCGACCAGGTCGCGGCCGCCGCCGACCAGCCGGCGCGGGCGAACCCCCGGTGGCCGGTCCTCCGCATGGAGAACCTCGACACCGACCTGCCCCTTCCGCCCGAGGCCGTCGCGACCACCGCCGCGAGCCTCGGCCGGCCCGAGGTGAACAGCTGGCTCCCGTTCACGGGCGACCTGGCGCTCCGCGAGGCGATCGCGGACTTCACGGCCGCGTGCACGGGCCACCGGTACGACCCCGAGCGCGAGATCGTCGTCACCTGCGGCGGCACGGCCGGCCTCCTGAACGCGCTTCTCGCGACAGTGGGCCCCGGCGACGAGGTCGTCGTCACCGACCCGACCTACGCCGGGATCGTGCACCGGATCCACCTCGCAGGCGCAACGCCCCGGCTCGCCCCCTTCCGCGTCGTCGACGGCGAGTGTCGACTCGACCGCGACGCTCTCGCAGCCGCCGTCGGCGAGACCACGGCGGGCTTCCTGCTCATGAGCCCCTCGATGCCCTCGGGCGGGACGTTCGACGAGGAGGACTGGCGCCTCGTCTGCGACCTCTGCCGCGGGCGCGATCTCTTCCTCATCTACGACGCCGCCATGGAGCGCCTCCTCTTCGACGGGCGGCCCTTGATCCACCCGCTGCGCTTCGAGGGCATGGCAGAGCGCACGCTCGTCGTCGGCTCCCTCTCGAAGGAGCACCGGATGATCGGCTGGAGGGTGGGCTGGGTCGCAGGCCGGCGGCTCGCCGCCGCCGTTCGATAGTCTGAGCCGTCGGGACTATGCCCGACCCCCTCGCAGCTCTCTCGATCGCGCGGCTCGACGCGCTCGACGTCGACCTCGAGCGGCTGCCGTACACCATGCGCATCCTGCTCGAGATGGCGCTGCGCCACGGGAGCCCCGAGGAGGTGCAGGCCGTGGCGGGCTGGGACCCCGCGACCGAGCCGAAGGACGAGATCTCGTTCCGGCCGGCGCGCGTCCTCCTCCAGGACTTCACCGGCGTGCCGGCGGTCGTCGACCTCGCCACGATGCGCGACGCCATGCGCGATCTCGGAGGCGACCCGGGGCGGATCAACCCCCTCATCCCGGCCGAGCTCGTGATCGACCATTCGGTGCAGGTGGACGCCTTCGGGTCGCGGATGGCCATCGTGCGCAACACCGAACTCGAGTTCGAGCGGAACAAGGAGCGCTACGCCCTCCTGCGCTGGGGTCAGCAGGCGTTCCGGAACTTCCGCGTCGTCCCCCCGAACACGGGCATCGTCCACCAGGTCAACCTCGAGTACCTCGCCCGCGTGGTCGAGGTGCGCGACGGGTGGGCCTTCCCCGACACGCTCGTCGGCACCGACTCCCACACGACGATGGTGAACGGCCTCGGTGTCCTCGGCTGGGGCGTCGGCGGGATCGAGGCGGAGGCGGCCATGCTCGGCGAGCCGATGTCGATGCTCCTGCCGCAGGTCGTCGGGTTCAAGCTCACCGGCCGGCTCCCGGAGGGTTCGACGGCCACCGACCTCGTCCTCACGGTGACCCAGATCTTGCGGCGGGTCGGCGTGGTCGGGAAGTTCGTCGAGTACTTCGGCGAGGGCCTCGTCGGCCTGCCGCTCGCAGACCGCGCGACGATCGGGAACATGTCCCCGGAATACGGCGCGACCTGCGGCTTCTTCCCCGTCGACGAGGAGACGCTCCGCTACCTGCGGCTCACGGGCCGCAGCGACGAGCACATCGCCCTCGTCGAGGCCTACTGCAAGGAGCAGGGGCTCTTCCACAACCCCGCTGCGCATCCCGACTACACGCAGGTCGTCGAGCTCGACCTCTCGACCGTCGAGCCGAGCCTCGCCGGGCCGCGGCGGCCGCAGGATCGTGTGCCGCTCTCGGCCGCCAAGAGCGCCTTCATCGAGTCGCTCGGGACATTCGGCGCCGAGTACGGGCGGGAGAACGGCGACGTGGCCGGCACGTTCCCGGCGAGCGACCCGCCCGAGTCGATGGCGCCCGGGTCCCATCCCCACCAGGCCGAGCCGGAGCCGGCGCCCGTCGCCGTCGCCGAGCCCTCGCGCTCGCACACGGGCGTCCCCCTCGAGCTCGACGGCGAGACGGTGGAGCTCGACCACGGCTCCGTCGTGATCGCGGCGATCACGAGCTGCACGAACACGTCGAACCCTACGGTCATGGTCGGCGCCGGCCTGCTCGCGAAGAAGGCGGTCGAGCGCGGGCTCCGCCGCAAGCCCTGGGTGAAGTCGAGTCTCGCGCCCGGCTCGAAGGTCGTCACGGAGTACTACGACCGGGCGGGTCTGACGCCGTACCTCGAGGCGCTCGGCTTCTCGACGGTCGGCTACGGCTGCACGACGTGCATCGGGAACTCGGGGCCGCTGCCCGAGGCGGTCTCGCGCGCCATCGCCGAGGGCGACCTCGTCGTGTGCGCAGTCCTCTCCGGGAACCGGAACTTCGAAGCGCGCATCCATCCCGAGGTGAAGGCGAACTACCTCGCCTCGCCGCCGCTCGTCGTCGCCTACGCGCTCGCCGGGCGGATGGACCTCGACCTCCTGAACGAGCCGCTCGGGCAGGACCAGGAGGGTCGCGACGTCTATCTCAGCGACATCTGGCCGAGCCCGGAGGAGGTCGCCGAGGTGATCGCACAGGCCGTCCGGGCCGACATGTTCCGCCGCACGTACGCAGACGTCTTCACAGGCGACGAGCGCTGGCGCTCCCTGCCGATGCCGGAGGGCGACCTCTTCGCCTGGGATCCCGGCTCGACGTACGTGCGCCTCCCGCCGTACTTCGCGGGCATGTCGCACGAGCCCGGCCGGGTCGAGGGCGTCGCCGGCGCGCGCTGCCTCGTCTGGATCGGCGACTCGGTCACGACCGACCACATCTCCCCCGCCGGCTCGATCAAGCCCGCGAGCCCGGCCGGTCGCTATCTCGTCGAGCACGGCGTCGAGCCTCGGGACTTCAACTCCTACGGCTCGCGGCGCGGGAACCACGAGGTGATGGTGCGGGGCACGTTCGCGAACGTGCGGCTCCGGAACCTGCTCGTCCCCGCCTCCGAGGGCACCTGGACCGTGCACCTTCCGGACGGCGAGGAGACGACCATCTTCGAAGCCGCCGAGCGCTACCTCGCGGAGGGCGTACCGTTGGTCGTGATCGCGGGCAAGGAGTACGGATCAGGCTCGTCACGCGACTGGGCTGCGAAGGGACCGAAGCTCCTCGGCGTCCGGGTGGTCATCGCGGAGAGCTACGAGCGCATCCACCGCTCGAACCTCGTCGGCATGGGGATCCTGCCGCTCCAGTTCCTCCCTGACGAGACGCCCGTAACGCTCGGTCTCACCGGCCGGGAGACGTTCTCGGTCGCGGGCGTCGAGAACGGCGAGGCCCGCGAGGTCACGGTGACGGCGGCGGCGGACGGGGACGGCGCACCCATCCGCTTCCAGGC
>JBGPNP010000134.1:0-6929 GCA_041487575.1 Gaiellaceae bacterium
CGCCTCCGGATGCGCGGCCACGAACGCGGCGTGGGTCTCCCGCGAAGCCGGATACCAGGCGCGACGCGTCGGAACGGTCGACAGGGCCGCGCCGATCGCATTCAGGAACCGCTCCCGGAGAGGCCATCCCTCGTGCTGGATCAAAACGCGCGGCGTGACGCAGTTGAATCCGGCGTTGGCGACGAGCCAGGTCGCGAGATGGATCCCCTGTTCCTCGAGGTCGCGCTCGGTCCAAGGGCCGGGAACGACGATCACGGGGCTGACGCAACCCAGCTCCGCCGTGATCGTTTTTCCGGCCCCCGCTCCCGAGGCTACGGCACCGTACGTCTTGTCGGACCCCGTGAGATGGATCGAGCGCACCTGACGATGTTCGCAGAGGAAGACGCCCTCCTCGGCCCCTCCGTACAGCACGCGCAGCGCGCCGCGATCGATCACCGTCGAGAAGGCTTCCTCGATCAATGGGCCGAGATAGGCGTTGACCGGGTTCATCTTCAGGGCCACGACGTGCCCCCGGACGAAAAGCTCGTGAAGCGTGTCGCACGCGGGGATCGCCGAGAGGTTGCCCGCGCCGAGGACGAGCGCGACCCCGCCCGCGAGATCGGCCTCCCAGACCGTCGTCGGCGCCTGGACGTCAGCGGCCCAGATCCAGAGGTCGCCGCGCTTGATCCCCTCGAGATAGCGGGCGAGGTTGACGACGACGCCGACGCGCAGGTGCTCGACCGCCCCGGCCGAGGCGCGGCAGACGGCCGGCGTCACGCGGGCGGCGTTTCGCTCCGGCAGGACGAGCCCGCTCGCCCCCGCGCCCTCGGCGCTCCGTGCGACCGCGCCGAGGTTCTGGGGGTCGGTGACCTGGTCGAGGCAGACGACGAGGGGCCGCTCCCCGGCCGCGAACTCGAAAGCATCGGCGTAGCGATACGGCTCGCAGAACGCGACGACGCCCTGGTGGTCGGCGCTGAGAGCTACCTCGGTGAGTCGACCCTCGCGCGCGACCTGCACCCGCAGCCCGGGGGTATCCCGGAGCCACGGCTCCGCCGCGAGCGCCCGCTCGCTCGCGAGGAGCTCGAGGATCTGTCGCCGGCCGGCCCGCAGCACCTCGCGCACCGGCCGCCGGCCGTAGACGACCTCGCGGGTCACGTCTTCGGCACGAGAAGGTAGCCGTAAGCCTGGTCACGGACCTCCCAGCCGCGGGCCTCAATCTCGTTCCGCAGGGCGTCGGCCGCTGCGAAGTCACGGCGCTCCCGCGCCTCCTCGCGCTGCCGCGCGAGATCCGCGAGCTCGAGCGGAGGGTCGCGCGACGCCGCGAGCGACTGCAGGCCGAAGAGCTCGAGGCACGGGTAGACGAGGTCGAGGCGCGGCTCGGACGCCCAGCCGTGCATGAGCGCGAGCGCGAGCGAAGTGTTGAAGTCGTCGTCGAGCGCCTCTTCGAAGGCGGTTGGGAAGACGCCCGGCAGAAGCTCGAACTCCAGACCGGCGAACGCGTTCCGGAACGTCTGGGCCTGGGCCTTCGCCGCTTCCATCGCCTCCTCCGAGAAGTCAAGGGGAGTGCGGTAATGCGCACGGAGAAAGAGCATGAGGATCGCTTCTCGTCCCCAGCGGTCGAGCGCCTCTCGCAGCGAGACGATGTTCCCGACCGACTTCGACATCTTCTCGGTACCGAGCTCGAGCATGCCGTTGTGCGCCCAGATCCGGGCGAACTCGCGCCCCGCGCCGCGCGACTGGGCGATCTCGTTCTCGTGGTGCGGGAAACGGAGGTCGAGCCCGCCGCCGTGGATCTCGAACTTGGGGCCGAGGTGCTTCTCCGCCATCGCCGAGCACTCGATGTGCCAGCCCGGACGGCCCCGGCCCCAGGGCGACTCCCACCACGTGTCCTCGTGCGGCTTCCACGCCTTCCAGAGCGCGAAGTCGCGCGGGTCCTCCTTCAGGTCGCCCGGCTCCTGCGCCACCATGTCGTCGAGCTGCGCGCCCGAGAGCCGGCCGTACTCGGGAAAGCGCGCGACGCGGAAGTAGACGTCGCCGCTCGACTCGTAGGCGAGCCCGTGCGCGACGAGGTCCTCGATCAGAGCGACGATCTCGCCGACGGTCTCGGTCGCGAGCGGCTCGACGTCCGGGCGCCCCAGGCCGAGCTCGTCGGTGTCCTCGAAGTACCAGCGGGTGGCGCGCTCGGCGAGCTCGGCGCTCCCGATTCCCTGCCGGGCGGCGGCGTCGTAGATCTTGTCGTTGATGTCCGTGATGTTCTCGACAAGCGTCACGCGATACGGCTGCCGCCGCTTCTCGAGCCAGCGCCTGAGCCACATCGAGAAGACGAAGGGGCGGGCGTTGCCGATATGGATGCGCTGGTAGACGGTCGGCCCGCAGAAGTACATCCCGATCGGCCCGGGCGGCGGCGGCAGCTCCTCTTTCCGCCGGGAGAGCGAGCTATAGAGCCGCATCGACTCTCCGTAGAGCCTCGTCGCGGGAGAGCGCAAGGACGACCGTCCAGAGCTCGGGGCCGCGCTCGGCGCCGGTGAGGGCGAGGCGGAGCGCGTGGAGGTCCCCGCCGACGGCCTTGAGCTCGCGCACGATCTCCTTCGCCCCCTCGGGGTGGAGATCGCCGTTCAGACGCTCGCGGAGCTCGCGGAAGCGCTCGAGCGTCGGGCGGGCCTCGGGCGGAAGCGCCGCGGCCTCGCGCGGGGCGAGGATCTGCTCGGCGAACGAGCGCGCCACGACGAGATCGCGGGCGCCGCGCAGCGCCGGCGCGAGCGAGACGGGCGCTCCCGCGCGCCGGGCGAGCTCCTCGTCCGCGAGGGCTGCGATCGCCTCGACCGAGAGCCGCCGGACGCGGGCGAGGTCGAGGTGCACGTCGCTCCGCGGCAGGCCGAGCTCCTCGAGGTAACGACGCACTGCTTCGGCCGGGATCCCCTGCTCGCGCAGGTCGGCGACCGAGGCGGCGCCGTGACGCTTCGAGAGCTTCGCGCCGTCGGGTCCGAGAATGAGCCCGTGGTGGAGGTACTCGGGCGGCGTCGCCTTGAGCGCCCGCGCGATCGCCTCGTGGATCGCCTGGCTCGGCTGCAGGTCCTTCCCTCGGATGACGTGCGTGACGCCGAGGTCGACGTCGTCCACGACCGAGGCGAGGTGATAGGTGGCGCGACCGTCCGCGCGGACGAGCGTCGGGCGGTGCCCGAGGATGAACCGAACCGAGCCGTCCGGCTCCGCCTCGGCCGCTCCCAGGGCGAGCAGGGTCTCGGCGGCCTGGTCGTAGAGCAGCGTCCGCTCGCTCTGGCGGAACGGGCCCTCGTCGAAGCGAACCTCGAGCCAGCCGAGGTCGGCGAGGATCGCCTCCTCCGCGCCAGGCTCGGTTCTCTCGGCGTCGGTGTCGTCGATGCGCAGCACCATGGCGCCGCCGCGCTCGTCGGCGAAGCAGCGATTGGCGACGGCTGTGAGAGCGCCGCCCAGATGGAGAGAGCCCGTCGGGCTCGGCGCGAAACGAACGCGAACCACGTCTCCAGCCTACATCCGGCCGGGCCCGGCCAGTCCTCAGTGGTCGCCACCGCAAATACGGCCCCGCCTGTCCGGCTGCAAACCGGCGCTTCCCTGCGTCCTCGGTCGGCCACATACCACGTGGGTATGCGGCCTCCCTGCGTCCTTGGGCTGCTTGGTTTTCGCGCGGCCAGACGAGACCGTACTTACAGTGGAGACCACTTAGACGGCCAGCTGGCCGCCGTCCACGACGAGGCACTCGCCGTGGACGAACGAGGCGTCGTCAGAGGCCAGGAAGGCGTAGGCGGCGGCCACCTCCTCGGCCGCGCCGACGCGACCCAGCGGGATCTTCTCGCGGGCGTACGCCGCGAACGCGCTCTCGTCGGCGAGCGACTCGGTGAGCGGCGTGCGGATGAAGCCGGGGCAGAGCGCGTTGACGCGGATCGAATGGCGTCCGAGCTCGAGAGCCATCGTCTTCGTCAGGAGCGCGACGCCTCCCTTCGACGCGTTGTACTGGGCGTAGCCCTCCTCGCCGACGAGGGCGTTGGTCGAGGCCATGTTGACGATGACGCCGCCCGCACCGCGCGCCACCATGCTGCGCGCAACGCGCTGCGCGACGAGGAACATCCCGCGCAGGTTGACCTCGATCGTGCGGTCCCAGTGCTCGACCGGGATCTGGAGGAACGGCTCGTCCCAGGAGATCCCGGCGTTGTTCGCGAGCACGTCGATGCCGCCGAGCGCCCGCTCGGCCGCCGAGACGAAGGCGTCGACCTCGTCCTCCCGCGAGACGTCCACGACCATGCCGCCGACGCCCCCGTGCGGCTCGAGCTCGGCCAGCGCGTGCTCGAGGCCGCCCTGGTCGTGTCCGCCGACGAAGACACGCGTCTCCTCCTCGAGGAAGCGCCGCGCGGTCGCGAGCCCGATCCCCCGCGTCCCGCCCGCGACGACGACGCCCTTGCCCGCCAGCCCGCGCATGGCGCAAGCCTAACCCGGGCCGGAGTGCACGACGTGTTAATGCCGGCGCAAGAACTGACCCGCTACAACTGGCTCGATGGAGTCCGACCTTCGGCCCTACGGGCGCCGCGCCTTCCTCGGGATCGTCGGCGGCGGCCTGGCTGCGCTCGTGTGGGGGAGGCCGCTCGAGCGCCTCACCGCGAGGCTTGCGCCAATCGAGTCGCTCTTCGTGTCCGGCGGCTGGCGGATCTACACGGTCGCGTCCACGATGCCGCGGTTCGACCCCGAGCGCTGGCGCCTGCGGATCGACGGCCTCGTCGAGCGCCCGCAGGAGCTGACGTACGGTGACCTCCTCGCCCTTCCCCAGGCCACGCAGGTCTCGACCTTCCACTGCGTGACCGGCTGGACGGTCGAGCACGTGAGCTGGCAGGGCGTGCGCTTCGCCGACCTCCTCGCCGCGGCCGGGCCGCTGCCGACGGCGAAGGCGCTCACGTTCGCCTCCGCGGAAAAGCCATACGCCGACTCGCTCACGCTCGAGCAGGCCTTGCTCTCCGACGTGATGCTGGCGCACAGCATGGACGGGCGTCCGCTCACGAGGCCACACGGCGCGCCGGCGAGGCTCGTGATCCCGGAGATGTATGGCTACAAGGGCGTGAAGTGGGTCCGGAGGATCGAGCTGACGGAGGCCCCGGCGGACGGTTACTGGGAGGTCCGTGGCTACGACCGAGACGCCTACGTCGGGCGCTCGAACGGGTACTGATGAGCGGCGAGCGCTATCTCCTCAGCTTCTCCCGGACCGAGCGCGCCGTGCACTGGGTGCACGCGGCCGCGTTCTTCGTTCTCCTCGCCTCCGGGCTCGTGCTCTACCTCCCCAGCCTCGCGGAGGCGGTGGGCCGGCGACCGCTCGTCAAGGGCGTCCACGTCTACACGGCGATCGCCTGGGCGGCGGCGATCGTGCTCGTAGCGGCTCTAGGAGACCGGCGCGGGCTGCGCCGGACGATCCGCGAGCTCGAGTACTTCGACGCGGACGACCGACGCTGGCTCACCGGCCGGCGCGCGCCGCAAGGCCGCTTCAACGCCGGCCAGAAGCTGAACGCCGCCGTCACCGCCGCCCTCGCCCTGCTCTTCGCGGTCTCCGGCGGCCTCCTCTGGTACGGCGAGCGGAACACGCAGTACCGCTTCGCGAGCACGATCCTCGTCCACGACTGGCTCATGTACCTCTCGCTTGCGCTGCTCGTCGGACACCTCTACCTCGCCGTCCTCCACCCGGCCACGCGGCATGCCCTCCGCGGCATGACGTTCGGCTCGGTCCGGGAGGAGTGGGCACGCGACCACCACCCCAAGTGGGTCGAGGAGCCGTCGGCCGGAGCCTCGCCACGGACCGATCGCTGAGTGGTCGCCACCGTGAGTACGGTCTCGTCTGGCCACGCGAAAACCAAGCAGCCCAAGGACGCAGGGAGGCCCCATACCAAGCCGGTATGGGGCCGACTGAGGACGCGGGGATGCGCCGGTTTGCAGCCGGCCAGGCGGGGCCGTACTTGCGGTGGCGACCACTGAGGCTCAGAGCACCCGCAACTCTAGGCTGCGGACGCCGCTCAGGTCGATCCAGCAGCGCCCGCCGTTCCGGACGATCCGGATGAGGACGGCCTCGCAGTGCCGGCAGCGGACGACGACCCCGGGGCAGCGCGTGTAGACGGTCAGCGCCCCGACCTGCTCGATCGCCCCGCACGAGCCGCAGACGCTCGTCGTCGTCGTCATCTCTGTGGCGAAGAGCTCCTGCAGAAGGCCCGCGATCGCGTTCCCGTCGACTCTCAGCTCGCTTGCGTCCATCGCTAGCCTCCGCTCGGTCCAAAGCGCTCGGTCTTCACGCGTGCCGACTCGTAGCCCAGCGCGACCAGTTCTTGCGCGGCCGTCTCGACTAATGGGGTCGGCCCGCAGACGAAGGCGAGCGGCTGCTCCGAGGCGGGCCAGCTGACCTCACGCAGGAGCGCGCCGTCGATCCGGCGCGCGTATCCCGTCCAGCCCGGCGGCTGCGCGCGCGTCAGCGTGTGGAGGACCTCGACCGGCCCGGGCAGCCGCTCGAGCTCCTCGCGGTAGACAACGTCCTCGAGCGCCCGCGACGAGTAGAGGAGCCGCACGGGAGCGTCGGAGCCGACCGCCGCGTGGTGGCGGAGCATCGCCATGAGCGGGACGACGCCCGATCCGCCCGCGACGAGGAGGAGCGGCCCGCCGAGCGAGGCGTCCCAGACGAAGTAGCCGCCGACGGGGCCGCGCAGCTCGAGGCGATCGCCGACGACCAGCTCGTCCACGAGGTACGGCGAGACCTCGCCGTCCTCGATCCGCTCGACGGTCAGCTCAAGCCGGCCGTTCTCAGGGGCCGAGGCGATCGAGTAGCTGCGCTGCGCCTGATAGCCGTCCTCGGCGGTCAGCCGCAGGTCGACGTGCTGGCCCGGCCGGTGCCCCGGCCAGCCGGGGACGTCGAGGACGATCGTGCGGGCGCGCGGCGTCGCCGGCACGAG
>JBGPNP010000135.1:0-6889 GCA_041487575.1 Gaiellaceae bacterium
ACAGCTCCAGACAGGGCCGGGCCTCGTCGAGCCGACGTCGGACGGCGACTACTCGTCGCCGCAGACAGGCCCGGGATACGTCGCTCCCGGCTCGAATCCATGAGCATGAGAAGAGTTCTCGCTCCCCTCTTCCTGGCCGCCCTCCTCGCCGTCTTCGCTCTCGTCGCCGGCACGGCCACGGGAGCGGCGGCCACGGCGCCCCAGGTCGACATCGTCGCCTTCGCGGGCCACGCCAAGGGGCTCCAGCCGCCGTCCGACGCGGTCCAGCCCGGCGACACGTACACGCCCTGCCGTGTGGACTACCTCAAACGCCTGTACGCCTTCGTCCGCTTCAGCGGGTTGCGGAACGGGGCGCCGACGAGCGTTGCGTGGTTTGTGAACGGCTCGCCCGCCTACGTCGACCGCTTCGCGTGGAGCTACGGGACGAGCGGAAGCGCGTGGTTCTACCTCTTCCGCCAGAAGGGCCTCCTCAAGGACGGGGCCTACCGCGTGGAGATACGCGTCGACAGCAAGCTCATCGCCCGCGCGTCGGTCGGCCTCGCCGCCGCATACTGCTAGCACGGCTCCTCGCGCCCGGGCGCCGGGTGGGCCGCCCGTAGAATTCGTCGGCCATGGAGCCGCTCTACAAGCCGGAAGGCGTTGAGGAACGCTGGCAGCGCACCTGGGAGGACGAGGGCCTCTATGCGGCCGACCTCGACCCGGGGCGCCCGAGCTACGTGATCGCAGTCCCGCCGCCCAACGTCACTGGGGCGCTCCACATGGGCCACGCGCTCAACGGGACGATCCAGGACTGCCTGATCCGGTGGAAGCGGATGCAGGGCCTGAACGCCCTCTGGCAGCCCGGCTACGACCACGCCGGCATCGCGACCCAGGTCGTCGTCGAGAAGGAGCTGGCGAAGGACGGCCTGACCCGCCACGACCTCGGACGCGAGGCGTTCGTCGCCCGGGTCTGGGAGTGGCTCGAGACCTACGGCAAGGTGATCATCGGCCAGTACCGCCGGCTGGGCGCCTCGCTCGACTACCGGCGCGAGCGCTTCACGATGGACGAGGGCTACGTCCGTGCGGTCATGCGCTTCTTCGTCCACCTCTACCGGCGCGGCCTCGTCTACCGGGACAACCGGATGATCAACTGGTGCCCGCGCTGCGCGACGGCGATCTCCGACCTTGAGGTGCACCACCACGAGCTCGACGACACGCTCACCTATGCGCGCTACCCGCTCGCAGACGGCTCGGGTCACGTCACCATCGCGACCGTGCGACCGCCGACGATCCTCGCGGACGTTGCTGTCGCCGTGCACCCCCAGGACGAGCGCTACCGCGGTCTCGTCGGCAAGGAGGCGGTCGTGCCGGTCGTCGAGCGGCGCGTTCCGATCATCGCGGACGAGCGGGTCGAGCCGGAGTTCGGCACCGGCGCGCTCAAGATCACTCCCGGCCATGATCCGGTCGACTTCGAGATCGGCCGCGAGCACGGATTGCCCGAGCCGATGGTGATCGGCCTCGACGGGCTCATGAACGGTGAGGTGCCCGGGTACGCCGGCCTCACCCAGGAGGAGGCCGAGCGCCGCGTGGTCGCCTGGCTCGAGGAGCACGGTCAGCTCGAGAAGCGCGAGCCCTACCGCCACTCTGTCGGGCACTGCGAACGCTGCGGCTCGCGCATCGAGCCGCTCATCTCCGAGCAGTGGTTCGTCGAGATGAAGGAGCTCGCGGCGCCGGCGATCGAGGCGATCCACGACGGGCGCGTCCGCTTCACGCCGCCCGTCCACGGCGACGTCGCCGTCAACTGGCTCGAGAGTATCCGCCCCTGGAACGTCTCGCGGCAGCTCTGGTGGGGACACCGGATCCCGGCGTGGTACTGCGATTGCGGCGCGACGCTCGTCTCCGAGACGCCGCCCGACCGCTGCGCGGAGTGCGGCGACCCCGAGCTTCGCCAGGACGAGGACGTCCTCGACACGTGGTTCTCCTCGGCGCTCTGGCCGTTCGCGACCCTCGGCTGGCCCGGCGACACGCCCGACCTGCGCGCGTTCTACCCCGGCGACGTCAACTCGACGGCGCGCGAGATCATCTTCCTCTGGGTCAACAGGATGATCATGGCTGGGCTCGAGCTCATGGGCGACGTCCCGTTCCGCGACGTCATCATCCACTCGACGGTGCTCGCGCCCGACGGGCGCCGCATGTCGAAGAGCCTCGGCACGGGCATCGACCCGCTCGACGTCATCGACGTGCACGGCACCGACGCGACGCGGTACGGGCTCCTGAAGATGTCCTCGACCCAGGACGTGCGCTTCTCCTACGGTGCCGTGGAGGAGGGGCGCAAGCTCGCGAACAAGCTCTGGAACGCGAGCCGGCTGCTGCTGAGCGCAGGCGGCAAGGAGGTGGAGGCCAGGCCGACGTCGGTGGAAGAGCGATGGGTCCTTGCCCGGCTCGACGCCGCTCGCGCCGAGGTGGAGGAGCACTTCTCAAGCTTCCGCTTCTCCACGGCCGCGAGCGCCCTCTACCACCTCACCTTCGACGACTTCTGCGACTGGTACGCCGAGGCGATCAAGCCGCGCCTCTACGAGAAGGACCCCGACGCGGTCGCGACCTCTCTCGCCGCGCTCGAGCGGTTGCTCGCGCTCCTCCACCCGGTCATGCCGCACGTCACCGAGGAGATCTGGTCGCACTTCCCCGAGCGGGCCGGGCGCCTGATCGTCGCCCCCTGGCCCGGGGCCGATTCGCGCTTCGCGGACGCGGCGGGCGCGCTCGAGCGCGTGCAGGACGCGGCGGCGATCTTCCGCCGAAGCGGCGTGCGGGTGGCGCTCGAGGGAGAGGAGCTGCGGATTTTCGACGCGGTCGTGCGGCCCGACCGGGCCCAGGTGAACGGGAACGGGGAGGCGGAGATCGAGCGTCTGCGCAAGGAGGTCGCCCGGGCCGAGGCGATGCTCGCGAACGAGCGCTTCCTGGCCGGCGCGCCGCCGGAGGTCGTCGAGGGCGAGCGAGCCAAGCTCGCCCGTTACCGTCGCGAGCTAGCGGCTCTCGTCGGCGACGAGAGCCACCAGAAATGACGCGAGCGGCCGGGCCGCAAACATCTTGGATCGAGAGCCTCAGCCCCTGGCCGGAGGAGTTCGGCCTGGGCCGGATGCACGCTTTGCTCGCGAAGCTCGGCAACCCCGAGCGGCAGGTTCAGGCGGTCCACGTCGTCGGCACGAACGGCAAGTCGACGACGACGCGCATGATCGAGGCGCTCCTCCTCGCCGAGGGGATCGACGCGGGCGCGTACACCTCGCCACACGTCGTGAGTTGGAGCGAGCGCATCCGGGTCGGGGGGCGGGAGGCCGACTTCGAACGGGCGATCGAGCGCGTGCGCCCAGCGGCGGAGGAGGCCGGCGCGACGCAGTTCGAGGCGCTGACGGCGGCTGCGCTTGCCGAGTTCTCAGTCGCGACCGCGACCGCGGCAGCGGTCGAGGCGGGGCTCGGCGGGCGGCTCGACGCGACGAACGTCCTCCGCACCGTGACGGTCGTCCTCACGAACGTCGGTCTCGAGCACGTGGACGTCCTCGGTTCCACACGTGAGGCGATCGCCGCCGAGAAGCTCGCGGTGATCAAGCGGGGCTGCGGCGTCGTCCTCGGCGAGCCCGAGTGGGAGGACCTTGCCCGGGCGAACGGCGCCGACGAGATCGTCGTCGAGACGGGCGGGAACCTCGCGCTGGCCCGGGCCGCCGTGGAGTCGTTCCTCGGCTACGTCGTCGACCCGGCCCCCGCGCGGAGCGTCCGCCTGCCGGGACGGCTCGAGATCGTCGCCGATCGCCCGCTCGAGATCTGGGACGGCGCCCACAACCCGGATGGCGTCCTCTTCCTGCTCCGGCGGCTTCCGGACCAGGAGTTCGTCCTCGTCGCCTCGGTCCTTGCCGACAAGGACGCCGAGACGATGCTCGCGCTCCTCTCCCGGCGGGCGCCGCGGCTCGTCGCGACCCGGTCGGAGAACCCCCGCGCTCTCGCTGCGGGCGAGCTTGCACGCCGCGCGGAGCCGTTCTTCCGGAGTGTCGAGGCCGTTCCGGATCCTCGCGCTGCTCTCGAGCGCGGACGGGCGCTCGCCGGCGAGAGCGGAGCGCTCCTGGTCGCCGGGTCCCTCTACCTGCTCGCCGAGCTTGCCGCCGTCCGACCGGCGCGCTTACCATGGAACAGTTCCGCGAGCGGGTGAGCGTCTTCGTGCTCGTCGCGGTCGTGCTCGCAGCGATCGTGGCGATCTCGTTCGGTGCAGGCTGGTTCGTCGGGAAGATCCTGCTCTAGATGAACGCGATCCCTCTCTCCCAGACGACCACGACGAGCGGGGACACGACCGACCTGTTCGGCGCGGTCAAGGACCTCTTCAACTCGCAGATCTGGATCGTCGTTCGCAACGTTCTCCTTTTCTTCCTCGTCGTCTTCTGGCTTGCCTCGGCGTACTGGGTCTACAAGGACGCGCGGCGGCGGATCGACGACCCCTGGCTCCTTGCCATGGCGGTCGCGCTCGGCGTCTTCCCACCGTTCCTCGGCCCGCTCCTCTACATGTTCTTCCGCCCGCCCGAGTACCTCGAGGACGTCCGCGAGCGCGAGCTCGAGATCAAGGCCATGGAGGAGACGCTCATGACCGGCGAGCGCTGCCCCGTGTGCCGGGCGCCCGTCGAGCCCCAGTACCTCGCCTGCCCCGTCTGCACGACGAAGCTCCGCGAGGCATGCCGTCGCTGCCGCGCGCCGCTCGATCCGGTGTGGCAGATGTGCCCGTTCTGCGAGGCGCGGGTCGAGGCGCCGCGCGCCGTCGAGAACCTCTAGCCTGCGAGGGCGATGGCCCTCCTCGCTCTCCTGCTGGCACACGCCGGCGAAGTCGAGACGTCCGGCGGCGGGCTGACCGCACTGACGGTCATGCTCGTCCTAGTCCTCGTCGTCGTCTGGGTCGCTCTCGGGGTCGTCTGCTGGCTCTTCTGGAGGGCGAAGAAGCGTGATGACGCCGAGAAGAAGGAGATGGAGTGGCGGAACGTACCCTCGTCCTGATCAAGCCCGACGCGGTGCAGCGGAAGCTCGCCGGGGAGATCCTCGCCCGTTTCGAGCGCCGTGGGCTCGACGTGGTCGGGGCGAAGCTCGTCCAGGTCGACCGCGCGTTCGCCGAGCGTCACTAGGCCGAGCACGCGGAGAAGCCGTTCTTCGGGGAGCTCGTCGAGTTCATCACCTCGGCGCCGACGCTCGCGTTCGTCCTCGAGGGCGCGTCGGCGATCTCCGTGGTCAGGACGACGATGGGCGCGACGAACCCGGTGAGCGCTGCGCCCGGGACGATCCGCGGCGACCTGGCGCTCGCGATGCCGGACAACCTCGTGCACGGGTCGGACTCGCCGGAGTCCGCCGAGCGGGAGATCGCGCTCTGGTTCTCCGCGGCCGAGCTTGTCTGACGGAGATCTGCCAACAGCCTAGGTCGCTGATTCGTCACACACGTGCTGACGTCTTGTGACACGTCCCGGTGTCAGGGGCATATCCCTCGAGCGGAGCACGTCGATCGTCACTAGCTTCTCCGGGCGTGAGCTCTCCGTCGGTCGTGCCGCTCCTCCTCGCCTCGACCTCGCCGCAGCGGCGGGCGATTCTCGAGCAGCTCAGGATCCCGTTCGTCGCCGTTTCGCCGGCCTACGTCGAGCACGACCCTCTTGGCGCCTCGCCGGCCGACCTAGTCCGCGAGCACGCGCGGGGCAAGGCTCGCGCGGTGGCCGCTTCCGCCGGCGGCCGGCCCGTCCTCGGCGTCGACACCGCCGTCGTACTCGACGGACGTGTCTACGGGAAGCCGGCGACTGCGGCCGAGGCCGTCGAGATGCTCGAGAACCTGGGCGGCCGAACGCACGAGGTCGTCTCCGGCCTCTGCCTGCTCGGGCCGGGCTGGGAGGCTGTCGAGCACGAGATCACCCGCGTCTCCTTCCGCCCGCTCGCCCGACAGGACGTCGCCGCCTACGTCGCGACCGGGGAATGGGAGGGTCGCGCCGGGGCCTACGCGATCCAGGGCCGGGGGGCTGCGCTCGTCGAGCGGATCGAGGGCGACTACCTGAACGTCGTCGGATTGCCGGCCGCGCTCCTCGTTCGGACCCTCGCCGAACGGATGCCGGGCGCCTACGGATTCGGATAATCCCCGCAAATTCCCGCCAAGATCCAGCTAGACTCAGCAAGCCCATGGGTTTCTTCAGTGCGCTAAGCGGTCTCGGAGGCCGGGAGATCGCCGTCGACCTCGGCACGGCGAACACGCTCGTGTACGTCCGCGGCCGCGGCATCGTCCTCTCCGAGCCCAGCGTCGTCGCCATCGACCAGCGCACCGGCGAGGTGCACGCGGTCGGGATCGAGGCGAAGCGGATGCTCGGCCGAACGCCCGGGACGATCTCCGCCATCCGCCCGCTCAAAGACGGCGTCATCGCGGACTTCGACGTCACGGAGCAGATGCTCCGCCACTTCATTCAGAAGGTGCACCACAACCGCTTCGCGCATCCACGCGTGGTCGTCTGCGTCCCCTCGGGCGTCACCGGTGTCGAGAAGCGCGCGGTCGAGGAGGCCACCCTCTCGGCCGGCGCGCGCCAGGCCTACCTGATCGAGGAGCCCATGGCGGCCGCGATCGGCGCCGGCCTGCCCGTCTCCGAGCCCACCGGCAACATGATCGTCGACATCGGCGGAGGCACGACCGAGGTCGCGGTCATCTCACTGGGCGGCATCGTCGTCTCCCAGTCGATCCGCGTCGGCGGCGACGAGATGGACGACGCGATCATGAACTACATCAAGAAGGAGTACAAACTCCTCGTCGGCGGGCAGACCGCGGAGGAGTTGAAGCTCGAGATCGGCTCGGCGTGGGAGCTTCCGGAGGAGCTGCGGGCCGAGGTGCGCGGGCGCGACATGCTCTCCGGCCTGCCGA
>JBGPNP010000136.1:0-6853 GCA_041487575.1 Gaiellaceae bacterium
ACCTCCGTCCCGCACTCGCTCGGCCTCGCGGCAGCGGTCGAGCACGGCCAAGCCCGCCGGCTCGAGCCAGGCGAGACCCTTCGTTTCTGGCTCACGGCCCGTCCTCTACGGGAGGTCGTCGGTGGCTAGGGTCGGGCTCGCCGGCTGCGGAGCGATCAGCGAGACGTACCTGCGCGTGCTCGCCGGCTTCGAGAGCGTCGAGGTCGTCGCCTGCGCCGACCTGGATCGCGAGCGGGCGCGGGCGCGGGCGAGCGAGTTCGACGTCCCGCGGGTCTGCTCAACCGAGGAGCTCCTCGCCGACCCCGCGGTCGACGTCGTCCTCAACCTGACGCCGCCCGGGGCGCACGCGGAGGTCTCGATCGCCGCGCTCGAAGCGGGCAAGCACGTCTACCAGGAGAAACCCTTCGCTGTGAGCCGCGAGGAGGGACGGCGGGTAATTGCGGCCGCCGAGGCCGCCGGCCGCCGGGTCGGCTGCGCTCCGGACACGTTCCTCGGGGCGGGTCTCCAGACGGCCCGCCGGCTCGTCGACGAGGGCGCGATCGGCGAGCCCGTCGCCGCTACCGCCTCGTTCCTCAACCACGGGCACGAGCACTGGCATCCCGACCCCGGCTTCTACTACAGGGGAGGCGGCGGGCCGCTCCTCGACATGGGGCCCTACTACCTGACCGCCCTCGTCTCATTGCTCGGCCCCGTCCGCCGGGTGACCGGCTCGGCCCGTGCCTCGTTCCCGGCACGCCGCTCGCGCGCCGGCGAGTCGATCGAGGTCGAGGTGCCGACGCACTGCGCCGGCGTCCTCGACTTCGCCGGCGGCGCGGTCGGCACGCTCGTGACGAGCTTCGACGTCTGGACCGGGCCCGAGGCCACGCTCGTCGTCTATGGCTCCGAGGGGTCGCTCGGCCTCCCCGATCCGAACGAGTTCGGCGGGACGATCCAGCTCATGCGCGCCGGCGGCTCGGAGTGGGAAGACGTCCCGCTCCGGAACGGCTTCGCCGAGGAGAGCCGCGGCCTCGGGCTCGCCGAGATGGTGGACGCGATCGCCGCCGGCAGGCCGCACCGGGCGAGCGGCGAGCTCGCCTTCCACGTCCTCGACGTGGCCGAGTGTCTCTACGAGTCCTCACGCGACGGGCGGCACCGCGAGCCCGGCCCCGGCGTCCGACCCGAGCCGCTCCCCGAGGACTACCGGCCGGCATGAGGCAGGCGCTCGTCGTCTGGGGCGGCTGGGAGGGCCACGAGCCGGACCGCGTCGCGGCCATCCTCGCAGGCGAGCTCGAGCGCGAGGGCTTCGGTGTCGAGATCTCCGACACGCTCGCCTCGTTCGCCGACCTCGACCGCCTGCGCGCGCTCGACCTCGTCGTCCCGATCTGGACGATGGGAAGGATCGGCGAGCCCGAGCTTGCCTCGCTCTGCGAGGCGGTCCGCGGCGGAGTCGGCCTCGGCGGCTGCCACGGCGGCATGGGCGACTCCTTCCGGGACGCGCCCGAGTTCCAGTTCATGGTCGGCGGCCAGTGGGTCGCGCACCCCGGGGACGACGGCGTCACCTACACGGTGCGGATCGCCGAGCCGGACCACTTCGTCACGCGGGGAATCGGCGACTTCGAGGTCACCTCGGAGCAGTACTACGTGCACGTCGACCCGTCGAACCGCGTGCTCGCGACGACGCGCTTCCCGGTTGCGGACGGGCCGCACGTGCCGAACGGCCCCTTCGACATGCCGGTCGTCTGGACCCGCCTGTACGGCGAGGGCCGCGTCTTCTACTGCTCGCTCGGGCACAAAGCCGAGATCGTCGAGCGGCCGGAGGTGCTCACGCTCATGACGCGTGGTCTCCTCTGGGCTGCAAGGGCGGACGGATGACACTGCCGACCGCACCGCTCGGAGGGACCGGCGTCGAGATCACCCGAGTGGGTCTCGGCACGTGGGCGATCGGCGGACCGGACTGGAAGTTCAACTGGGGCCCGCAGGACGACGGCGACTCCGTTCGCGCGATCCGCCGGGCGATCGAGCTCGGGGTGAGCTGGATCGACACGGCGCCCGTATACGGGGTCGGGCACTCGGAGGAGGTCGTCGCCCGCGCTCTCCGGGAGCTGCCGGAGGGCGACCGCCCGCTCGTCTTCACGAAGTGCGGCCGCGTCTTCCGCGACGGGGAGCGGACGCCGCGCACCGACCTCTCGCCGGACTCGATCCGGAGCGAGTGCGAGGCGTGCTCCGCCGTCTCGGGGTCGAGCGGCTCGACCTCTACCAGATCCACTGGCCCACGCTCGATCTCGCCGCGGTCGAGGAGGGCTGGGCGGCGATGGCGGCGCTCGCCGAGGAGGGCAAGGCGCGCTGGATCGGCGTCTCGAACTTCGCGGTCGAGCACCTCGAGGCCTGCGAGCGGATCCGCCACGTGGACACGCTCCAGCCGCCGCTCTCCCTCGTCCAGCGCTCGGTGCTGGACGAGGTGCTGCCGTGGTGCCGGGCTCACGGGACCGGAGTGATCGTCTACAGCCCGCTCCAGTCAGGACTCATGACCGGCCGGTGGACCGCTGAGCGGGTCGAGGCCCTCGACGCCGGCGACTGGCGGCGCCGTTCCGACCAGTTCACCGAGCCGAAGCTCTCCCGCAACCTCGAGCTCGTCGAGCTCCTGCGGCCGCTCGCAGCGCGGCTCGGCTGCTCGCTCGCCGAGCTCGCGATCGCCTGGGCGGCCGCGCAGCCGGGCGTGACCGCGGCAATTGTCGGCGCGCGCGACCCCGGTCAGGTGGACGGCTGGATCGGCGCCGCCCGGGTCACGCTCGGCCCGGCCGAGCTCGACGAGATCGCCGTCGCGGTCGAGCGCTCGGGCGCAGCCGCCGACTTCCCGAGGCCGCCCTCGTGAGCGCGATCGCCGAGGTCGAGGCGCTCGTCCTCCGGGCCCAGCCCGCCGACCCCGAGGACGTCGACGGCTCGCAGGAGACGGTCGTCGTCCGGATCACGGACGAGGACGGTCGCACCGGGATCGGCGAGGCCGACGCGCCGCCCGAGGCCGTCCGCGAGCTCGTCCTCATGCCCGACTCGCACGGCTGGAGCCGGGGCCTGCGCGGGATGCTCCTCGGCCGCGACCCCTTCGAGGTGGGCGCGCTCCACGACGAGCTCTACGAGGGGACGATCTACCACGCCCGCCGCGGGCTCGGGATCCACGCGCTCTCTGCGGTCGACATCGCGCTCCACGACCTGGCCGGGAAGCAGCTCGGCCGGCCCGCCTACCAGCTCCTCGGCGGTGCGCGTCGCGAGCGGATCACGCCCTACGCGACGATCTACCCGGGGGCGGCGAAGGGCCGGACGGTCGGCGAGATGATGGCCCGGATCGCCGAGCAGTTCGAGACGGCGCTCGCGCTCGGCTTCACGGCGGTGAAGATGGAGGTGCTCTTCTACGACCTCGTCACCGACCGCGAGCTCGTCGAGTGCATCCGCGCGGGCCGGCGGCTCCTCGGCGACGGCGTGACGATGATGCTCGACTTCGGCTACCGCTGGCGCGACTGGCGGGACGCGCTCTGGACCCTCCGCCGGATCGAGGAGTGCGACGTCTTCTTCGCCGAGGCGACGCTCCAGCACGACGACCTCGCCGGCCACGCGAAGCTCGCCGAGCGGGTCGAGACGCGGGTCGGCGGAGCCGAGTTCGCCGCGACGGTCCACGAGTGCCGAGAGTGGCTCGAGCGCGGCCGGGTGGATGTTGTGCAGCCCGACCCGAGCCGCTGCGGCGGCCTGACCGAGCTCCGCCGGATCGCCGAGCTCGCCACCCACTACGGCGCGGTCGTGGTCCCGCACGGCTGGCGGACGGGGATCACGGCGGCGGCCGCGCGCCACTTCCAGGCGGCGACGGCGAACGCGCCCTTCGTCGAGATGTTCCACCCGGCACTCTTCGACTCGCCGCTCCGGGCAGAGCTGACCGGGCCGGAGCCGGTGATCGAGGGCGGCTCGGTCGCGCTGCCGACCGAGGCAGGGCTTGGAGTCGAGCTCGACGAGGACGCGGTCGCCCGCTACCGCCGCTAGCCCGAAGTGGCATTGGCGACGGGGGCGACCTGGACGGCGGGCGTCTCGTCCCAGCGGCGAGCGAGCCGGAGCCGGCCCTGACGCGCCGGCCTCGCCGGCGGCGGAAGCGCTACGTCAGGCGGGAAGAAGCCGGTACCAGGCCTCTGCCAGCTGGCGGGCCGAGCTGACGCAGGCCTGCGTCGTCTTCCCGAAAGGCGCGAAGCAGGAGACGTCGCCGGCGAAGCGCCCCCGCGTGAACTGGAGCTCGTAGAACCCGTCCCCCATGTCCGCGAAGCCCGAGAGCGCTCCGGTCGCGCCGGGATCGAGCCGGCGCTTGGGCAGGTCGTGAACGAAGCTGCGGACCCACTTCTCGGCGGCCCGGGAGCTCGTGAACGCGAAGAGCGTCACCTCGGCGACGTGGTCGGGGGACGCGGCGAGCCGGTAGCGGCGAAAGCCGAGCGTGCCGGCTCCGTTCCCCCGCAGGAAGTCGCGGACCCGCAACGGCTTCCCGGAGGTGTCGATGACCGCCCAGGCTTCGGCGGGAATGGTCGCCGAGGCGACGATCGAACGGCTGGAGGACGGTGGCGGCAGGAGGCGCGCCGTCGCCGCCGGCAGCGCCGCAGCCTCGAGATCCCCGGCCAGGAGGCTCTCCACCCGGGCGAGCACCGGGGCAGCGTAGCGGGCGAGGTCCTCTGTCTTCCACAGGCGGACGTCGAGAGCCGAGATCCGGCCGCTCACCGGGCCGACGCGAAAGCGCACCGTCGTCTCGACGAGGTCGTTCTTCTTGCGTGTGAAGTAGCGAACCTCGTCGCCAAGCCTGGGTCCGGGGATGAGCTTGGCGGAGGAGTCGGCGCCGGTGCGGCGGAGCGCGGCGAAGGTCGCCGAGGCGAGGGCCGGGCTCCGGTAGAGGGAGACGGTGGTATCGAGCCTCGAGTCCAATGCCTTGCCGCGCTTCACGAGGTGGTAGCTCTGAACGGTCCAGAAGCGGAGCCCGGGAGCGCTGGTATCGAAGTCGCCCGGGTTGAACTGCGGGAGCTCCGGCCACCAGTCGGCGCCCCCGGGAAGGAGGCTCGTGACCTCGCTGCGGCTCAGGGCCACGGCCAGGAGGTCCTCGGGCCGAACCGACTCGAGCCCGCGCGAGCCGCCCAGCGGAGTCGCGCCCGGCGAGGAGCCGTGCCCCGGGCGGGCGTCCGGTTGCCCGGCGCCCACAGACGCGGCGCCGAGGGCGAGAGCGAGCATGAGGAGCAACGGCAGGGCAAGGCGCTTTCGACGATCCGAGGAGAACATCTGTGAAACCTCCATTGTCGGAACCGGGTGGCCCGATTCACGTTCCTTCGCGGGAAAGGTGCCGACCGGCTCTCAGGCGGCTCTCCGCTGGGCCACGGCACGCTCTAGATCGGCGAGCTGGCCGTCGGGCAGCTTCTCGAGGCAGAGGTCCACCTCGGGCCCGCGGACGACGAGCTTCGCCCGGTCCTTCTTGTCCCGCTCGACCTCGAAGCTCCCGAGCTCACCGTAGGGCGTAGACCAGTGGGCGTCGGCGCCTCCCAGCGTCCCCAGCCGGACTACGATCAGCCGCCGGTCGGTGGCGGCGAGCATGTAGTTCGTGGCGGAGCTCCGGTCGGGCGCCGGCTCGTTCCCGGGGCAGATCGCCTCGAGCTGCTCGTCCGGCTCGACGACCTCGAGCAGGTGGTCGAGCGAGCGGCCAGCTCCGACGGCTTTCCAGAGGAGGGGGAGGCGCTTCTTCTCGCGCTGGACGATCTCGTTGTTCACGGCAGAGCCTTCCTTTCCGGTGACGGACTCGACCCTCCTTTCTTCGGGCGGCGCGGGGCGGGCGACGATCCTCGATCCAGATGCTCCCGCGTCCCCTGCTCGGGTGACAGCGCCTTGCCGCTATCCTTTACATTATGGACAGGTTCTACTCGGCGAGCGAGGCCGCGCGGCTGCTCGACACGAACGTCCCCAGGGTGCTGCGCGCGACCGACCGGCTCGGACTGCAGGCCCGACCGGGACGCGGCGTGCGGGCGGAGCTGACCGGCGCGCACCTCGCGCGGCTCCGCGATCACCTGGGGGCCGTGGCGCCGGCGCCCGGCCTCTCGCGCGTGGAGACTCAGGTGCTGGCCGCGCTCGCACGGGCGCCCCGGGGCCTCCTCTCGGCCCGCTCGGTCGCGCGGCGCGCAGGGGTGTCGCCCACGGCGGCCGCGCGCGCGCTCGTCGCGCTCGAGGAGCGCGGGCTCGCCTCGCGGGAGCGCCAGATGGCCGCGCTCGGCCGCGCCCGCGAGGTGGAGGCGTGGCACGCGAGCTTCGGCGCACCCGCGTGGGCACGGCTCGCGCCGCATCTCGCCCTCGTGCGGACGCCTGCGCCCGCACGCGCCCGGCGCGCGCGTCGGGTGCCGGCCGAGCTCGCGCACCTCTTCTGGAACACCGCCCGGAGCCAGCTCGACCTCGACCGGGCCGGCGGCTACGTCGCGCGCCGGCTGATCCAGAACGGTGACCTCGACGGCCTCGCGTGGGGCGCCGAGCACCTCAGCGCGGACGACTGGCGGCACGCGGCAGCAACTCGCGGCCTCGACCCGAGGATGAGGGCGCTCGCGCTGAACCTGGCCGAGGCAAGCCGGTGACGCTGCCCGACTGGCTCCGGGACGTCCTGCCGGCGGACGCGGCGGAAACATGGGAGCGGATCGCGCCGATCGTGCCCGAGGCGGCCTACCTCGGCGGAGGGACCGCGATCGCCGTGCACATCCGCCACCGCCAGAGTCGCGACCTCGATTTCTTCTACCACGAGAACGCGGTCGACCTCGACGCGCTCCAGGCAGCGCTGTCGAAGGCAGGCTCGTTCGCCGCGACGCAGCGCTCGCCGGGAACCCTGAAC
>JBGPNP010000137.1:0-6841 GCA_041487575.1 Gaiellaceae bacterium
AAGAAAGCCGCTCTTTGCGGCTAGTTTAGGCGCGGAGCGGATTCGAACCGCTGTACGGGGCTTTGCAGGCCCCTGCCTAACCTCTCGGCCACCGCGCCGGGCGGCCACATGGTAGCGGCCTACGGAACCCAGCGATCGCCCGCGGGCGTGAGCTGAAGCTCGTGCGACCACGCCCTCGGGGACTGCTCCGCGAGGTAGGCGACCGCGGCGGCGACGTCCTCCATCGAGGCGGAGAGCTCCGGCGGCTTGCCCGCGAGGTATCTCGACGTCTTCTCGCTCTCGATCGTGGCGTCGACGATGAGGAGAGCCGCGTGGACGCCCTTCTCCCGCAACTCGCTCGCCGCGGACTGCAGGAGCGCCCGGGTCGCGAAGGCAGCCGCGGCCCAGGCGCCCCGGCCGGGCATGCCGCGGCGGGCGGAGCCGCCAGTGATCTGGACGTAGGTCCCGTGTCCCTGCTCGCTCAGGACACGAGCGCCGACCCGAAGAACGGTGAAGAGCGCCGGCAGGAGCTCCTCGACGTAGGGGGCGAGGGTCTCGGCATCGGCCTCGGCGATCGTGCCGCCGCCGAACGAGGCGCCGCGGACCGGCGGGCTGATCGCGACGACGACGAGGTCGACGGAGCCGAACTGCGCGCGGGTCTCGGCGAAGGCGCGCTCGACATCCGCTTCGCTGCCAGCGTCGCCGACGAGGCCGAGCGCGCCCGGCACGTCGGCCTCGAGCCGCCGGAGGCTCTCCTCGCTGCGGGCGACGGCGACCACGGACCACCCTTTGGCGGACATATGCCCGGCGATCGCTCGCCCGAGATTCCGTGCGCCGAAGACGAGCAGGGCGGGCATCGAGACCTGATCCTAGCTCGCGCTGGCAGGATCGCCGAAAGAGGAGGAGAATGGACCCAGGTCGGACGGCGCTAACCTTGTCCCGGGGTTGACGGCGCGCCGACCGATCGGGGCCCCGGCTTTGGCCGGGGCCCCGCTGTCTCCCCGGCCTCGCGTCCAGGAGCGGCACGCGCCTGTGCGCGGAGCGGAACTTCGAGCCCGCAACGCTCGCGAGTAGGCACGGCTTACAGCGGCTTCACGCCCGGCGCGACGTTGGGAAGAGAAGCGAAAACCCCCCGTTTCCAGGGGGCTTTCTTTGGAGCGGATGAAGGGACTCGAACCCTCGACCTTCTGCATGGCAAGCAGACGCTCTAGCCAACTGAGCTACATCCGCGTGCCGGCCAGTATAGCCGCTACCCGGCGTCCAGAGCCTCGTTGACGAGGCGGTCGGCGAGCTCGTTGTGCTCGCGGCGGACGGCCGTGTAGCGCACTCGGCCGAGGCTCCGGGCCGCACGCGCCGCCTCGAGGGAGAGCTCTCGAAGCGCGGCGTTCTTCACCTTGTAGACGCCCGACATCTGGCGGACGAGGAGCTCGGAATCAGAGACCACCTCGAGCTCGGTCACGCCGAGCTCCGCCGCGCGGCGGAGGCCCGCCACGAGGGCGCGGTACTCGGCGACGTTGTTCGTCGCGACGCCGATCCGCTCGCCACGGGCATCGAGCACGGTGCCGTCCTCCGCCTCGAGAACGTAGGCGAAGGCGGCCGGCCCAGGGTTCCCGCGGGCGCCCCCGTCCGTGGAGAGGCGCGCCTTCACAGGAGCGGGTAGACGTCGAAGGCGGGCTCCTCGTACGGATGAGCCCCGCGCAGGGCGGCGACGACCTCGTCGTGGCGTTCTTCCGGGTAGACCGTCTCGAGCCGGAGCTCGGGGACGCGCTCCTCGACCCCAGTCCGGCCGACCGCCGGAGCCGTCCCCTCGCCGCCGAGGAAGGTCCCCGTACCTTCCGTGTAGAACGAGCAGCGTCCGTAGGCGCCGATCCGGCCCGCGCCCGCCGCGAAGAGCGCCTCGCGCACCGCGTCGAGCGCCTCCGGCGGGACGAAGACGACGAGCTTGCGGCGGGAGCTCACTGGTTGTCGATCTGGGCCCGCTGCAGCGTGCCGGAGTAGTCGACGTAGAGCGCCTTCCACTCCGTGTAGAAGTCGAGCGCGGCCTGGCCCGCCTCGCGGTGGCCGTTGCCGGTGTCCTTCATGCCCCCGAAGGGCAGGTGCACCTCGGCGCCGGTCGTGCCCGCGTTCACGTACGTGATCCCGGTGCGCAGGTCACGCATCGCCTTGAACGCCTTGTTCACGTCGCGGGTGAAGATCGAGGAGGAGAGGCCGAACCTGACGCCGTTCGCGATCCGGATCGCCTCGTCGACGTCGCTCGCCCGGATGAGCGCGGTGGTCGGCCCGAAGATCTCCTCCTGCGCAATCCGCATCTCGGGGTCGACCTCGGCGAAGACGGTCGGACGGTAGAAGAAGCCCTGGTCGAGCCCGGCCTCGGTCGCGATCTCGCCGCCCGTGAGGAGCTTCGCGCCCTCGCCGACGCCGATCTCCGTGTACGAGTGGATCTTCTCGAGCGCCGCCCGGTTCACGACCGGGCCGACGTCGGTGTCAGGGTCGAGCCCGTGGCCGAGGCGCATCTTCTCGGCGGCGGAGACGAGCGCGGATGCGAGGTTGTCGTAGACCCGGCTGGTGGCGATGACGCGGCTGGCCGCCGTGCAGCGCTGACCCGAGGTGCCGAATGCCGACCAAAGGATGCCGTCGACGGCGAGATCGAGATCGGCGTCGTCCATGACGATGACGGCGTTCTTGCCGCCGAGCTCGAGGTGGACGTTCTTCAGGTACGGCGCAGCGTTCTGCTGCACGAGGACGCCGACCTCGCGCGAGCCGGTCAGGGAGATGAGCGGAACGTCCGGGTGCTTGACGAGGTGCTGGCCGACGACCGCGCCGGCGCCGTGGACGATGTTGAGGACGCCGGCCGGCAGTCCTGCCTCCTCGAAGATCTCGACGAACCGCTCACCCATGAGCGGCGTGTCCTGCGCGGGCTTGAAGACGACCGTGTCCCCGCAGACGAGCGCGGGTGCGATCTTCCAGCTCGGGATCGCGATCGGGAAGTTCCACGGAGTGATCGCGCCGACGACCCCGACCGGCATGCGCACGCTCATGCAGAACTTGTCCGGGAGCTCGGACGGCGTCGTGTGGCCAAAGAGGCGCCTGCCCTCGCCGGCCATGTAGTACGTCATGTCGATTGCTTCCTGGACGTCGCCGCCGGCCTCGGCCCGGACCTTGCCCATCTCCCTGACCATGAGCTCGGTGAGCTCGTCCTTGCGCTCGACGAGCAGCTGGGCGACACGGAAGAGGAGCTCGGCGCGCTTCGGGGCCGGCACGCGGCTCCAGCGCTCGTAGCCGTCTTTCGCCGCGGCCACGGCGCGGTCCATGTCCTCTGTCGTCGAGAGCGGGAAGACGCCCACGAGCTCCCCGGTCGCCGGGTCGCGGCTCTCGAACGTCTCGGTGCTCCCGGCGCCGATCCACTCCCCGCCGACGTAGTTTCGGTACGTCTTCGTCGCAGTCACTCGACCGGCGGATCGGTCGAGGGGAACGTGCCCTGGACGCGCCCGCGCCGGCGATCGCGCGTCTGGCGCTTGCCCGGCGGAGCGTCCGTGCCGCGGCGCCGGTCAGGCCCGCTTCGCCTGTCGACGATGACGGTCACGTTCGGGTTGTCGCTGTAGTGGGCGACGAGCTTGTCGTAGAGCTCGTCCGCGAGCTCCGGCGGGATGACGCAATAGATCACAGCTTCGGGATGTCCGGCGTGATGCGGCCGTCCGCCTCGAGGAACGCATTCCACTGGCGGAAGCGCTCGTCGAGCTCGTCGAGCTCGTAGCCGCGCTCGGCGAGCTTGACCGCCTGGGCCGCGTCGAGCGCGACGCGGTACTGGTACCACGAAATATCCCAGGCGACCGTGGCGACGACCTCAGGGTTCGTCCCGGAGAGCGGCAGGAGGCTCACCTGCGCGTCTCCGAGGCTGCGTGCGATGCCGGCGACCGTCCGCCGGTACGGGCTCGCGTTGAAGAGCTCCGCCGCCTCGACGATCTCCCGCTCTGCCCGAGAGAGCCGGCGCAGGATCGGCTCCGCGGCGTGGGCCTCGGGATGGGCCTGGCGCCCGTCGAGGAGCCCGATGCTCGGAAACCGGCGGCGTCGGCGCGACGACTCGCCGATGAGCGGCGTCGTCGGGCTGCCCTCACGGACCCAGCCCTGCCCGTTCGCGGCCTCCAGGCAGAGCGGGCAGACGTCGAGCCAATCACCGCGGCCGGAGCTGTAGCGCACCGAGCGCTCGCCGAGGAGGAGCGTCCGGTGGCAGACGCCGCACGCGCGGGCCACGTCCTGCCTTCCCAGGATGATGTTCACGCGGGCATCACGAGGCTTTCGCTGCCCCCTCGCGCGTCTTCTTCGCTTCCTCGACGAGCTTCTGGGCGATGTGCGCCGGGACCTCCTCGTAGCGGAGGAAGCTCATGGTGTAGTCGCCACGGCCTCCGGTCAGCGAGGTGAGCGAAACCGAGTAGGTGAGGATCTCCGCCATCGGCACCTCTGCGTGGATCGTCGTCATGCCGCCTCCGGGCTCCATCCCGAGCAGGCGCCCCCGGCGCGAGTTGAGGTCGCCGTTGACCGCGCCCACGGTCTCGTCCGGCACGGTCGCGTCGAGCGCCATGATCGGCTCGAGGAGGACCGGGTCGGCCTTCTCGTAGGCCTGCTTGAAGGCCATCGAGCCGGCGATCTTGAACGCCATCTCCGAGGAGTCGACGTTGTGGTACATGCCGTCGACGAGCCGGACGCGGACGCCCTGGACGGGAGCGCCGGCGAGCTCGCCGTGCACCATCGCCTCCTGAATACCCTTGTCCACAGCGGGCCGGAAGGCCTGCGGGATGACGCCGCCGACGATCTGGTCGAGGAACTCGTAGCCCTCGTGGCCCGCCAGCGGCTCGAGGACGATCGCGCAGTCGCCGAACTGGCCGCGCCCGCCGGTCTGCTTCTTGTGCCGGGCGCGGGCCCTGGACTCCTTCCGGATCGTCTCGAGATACGGCACGCGCGGCTTGTGAAGGTCTACCTCGACGCCGAAGCGCCGCTTGATCCGGTCGACCGCCACCTCGACGTGGACCTGGCTCATGCCGGCGAGGAGCTGCTCGCCCGTCTGCTCGTCGCGGCGGAGGACGAGGGTCGGGTCCTCCTCAGCGAGGCGCCGCAGCGCCGTCCCCATCTTCTCCTCGTCGCCCTTGGCCTTCGGTGTGACCGCGAAGCTCATGACCGGCTTCGGGAAGTCGATCGGCGCGGTGTCGACCGGCTTGTCCTCGGCGAGGAGGAGGTCACCCGTCCCGGTCTCCTTCAGCTTCGCGACAGCGCCGATGTCGCCCGCCGCAAACC
Source organism: Gaiellaceae bacterium (assembly GCA_041487575.1). Lineage (GTDB taxonomy): Bacteria > Actinomycetota > Thermoleophilia > Gaiellales > Gaiellaceae > JBGPNP01. The sequence goes on from JBGPNP010000137.1 coordinate 5,269, forward strand.
CGCCCGCCTCGGCGTGGTGCTCCTTCCCCTGCAGGGCCAGGAGCTGCCCGACCCGCTCCTTGCCGCGGGTCCGCGCGTTGACGAGGTTCGAGTCGGGTGCGAGCGTCCCCGAGAGGACGCGGAAGACGTTGATGCGTCCCGCGAACGGATCGGCGACCGTCTTGAAGACGAAGGCGGCGGCGCCGTTGACTCCCGCCTCGACGGAGAGCGGCTTGTCGGCCGGGGAAGGCATGGCTTCGACGACCAGGTCGAGGAGGCTGGTCGATCCGAGGTTCTTCGTGGCGGCGCCGCAGGCGACCGGGAAGAGGTCGCCGGCCGCGACGGCCCGCTCGAGCGCGGCCGTGAGCTCCTCGCCCGAGATCTCCTCGCCCTCGAGGTAGCGCTCCATGACGGCCTCGTCGGTCTCGACGACGGCCTCGACGAGCTTCTCCCGGTACTCGGCCGCCTGCGCGGCGACGCCGTCCGGGATCGTGACCGGCCCGCCCTCACGGCCGCCGTTCGGGTCGAGATAGGCGCGCATGTGCAACAGGTCGACGACGCCCTCGAGCTCGTGCTCGTGCCCGATCGGAATCTCGACGGCGACGCAGCTCTGCGAGAGCTGCTTGCGGACCGCCTCGAGCGCGGCGAAGAAGTCGGCGCGCTCGCGGTCGAGCATGTTCACGAAGACGAGCCGCGCTAGGCCGAGCCGCCGACAGCGCTCCCAGAGCCGCCCGGTCTGCACCTCCACGCCGGCGACGCCGTTCACCACCATGAGCGCGCCCTCGACGACCCGGAGGGCTGCGATCGCGTCCGCCTGGAAGCCCTGGTCGCCAGGCGTGTCGATCAGGTTGACCTTCCGCCCCTGCCAGTCGGCGTGGCAGACGGCAGCCGACAGCGACATCTGCCGCTTGTGCTCGTCCTCGTCCCAGTCGGAGACGGTCGTCCCCTGCTCGATCGAGCCGAGCCGGTTGACGGCGCCGCCCTGGAAGAGCAGGGCCTCGACAAGGGACGTCTTGCCGGTGCCTCGATGGCCGACGACGGCGACGTTCCGGATCTGACTCGCGTCTCGCACGGGCATGCGCGGGCCGAGTTTATCCTCCTACAGCCTCCGGCCGCAGGATACGAAAGTTACTCCGGAGAGCTCCGTTCGCCCGCGCTTCTTCCGACGCGCGGGCTCATGACTCGAGTGGCGCGCGCGCCATCGAGCCGCCGAGGCGCGCCTTGAGGCGGAGGATCGCCTTGGTATGGAGCTGGGAGACCCGCGACTCGGTCACTCCGAGGACTTCCCCGATCTCCCGGAGGGTGAGCTCTTCGTAGTAGTAGAGCGTGACGACGAGCTTCTCGCGCTCCGGCAGGCGCGCGATCGCCTCTCCGAGTGCCTCCCGGATCTCCGTGTGGGCAATCGCCTCCTGGGGCTGCGGCGCGAGAGGGTCCTCGATCGTCTCGATGAGTGAGACGGGGTCGCCGCGCGCCCCGCGCCGCCCGAGCGCGGCGGGCGCGGCGGTCGAGGGGCGCGAGATATGCACGAGGGCCGGGTCGGGCTCCGAGTCGGCGACCCCCCGCGTCTACCCGAGCGCGAGAAGCTCGTCGTCAC
>JBGPNP010000138.1:0-6840 GCA_041487575.1 Gaiellaceae bacterium
CGCTTGGGATCACGTCGTTCGGCATGAACGTGTGCGACCTCCAGCCGGGCGAGCGGATTCCGGAGCACGACGAGACCGCGCGCGATCAGGAGGAAGTGTTCATCACGCTCAGCGGCTCTCCGACCGTCGTCGTCGACGGCGTCGAGCACCCCGCGCCGGAGGGCACGTACGTGCGGCTCGACCCGGAGCCGCAGCGTTATTTCGTGAATAGCGGCGACGTGCCGGCCCGCGTCCTCATCGTCTCGGCACCGCGGACGAGCGGTTATGAGCCGATGGAGTGGGCGTAGCACCGTGCGCATCGCGGTCGTCGGCGGCGCCGGCGGCATGGGCCGCGTCACGGCAGCGGACGCGGCCGAGAGCGAGGGGGTAGACGAGGTCCGCATCGTCGATCGCAGCCGCGAGGCGGCCGAGCAGGTTGCGGCGGCGATCGGCTCTCCGCTCGTGTCCGTCCGGATTGTCGACGGCGGCGGACACGACGCGCTCGCCGCTGCGCTCGGCGGCGTCGACGCGGTGGTCAACGCAGCCACGCACCGGCTGAACCTCGTCCTCATGGAAGCGTGCCTCGAGGTCGGCGCCCACTACACCGACCTCGGCGGCCTCTACCACTGGGCGGTGCGCCAGTACGAGCTCGACGACCGCTTCCGCGCCGCAGGGCTCTCAGCCGCCATCTCGATGGGGTCGGCGCCCGGGCTCACGAACATGCTGGCGGCGGCGGCCTGCGAGGGCCTGGACACGGTCGAGTCGATCGAGCTCGTCGACGCGATCATCCCGGCGCACGAGGCGAGTCCCGACGAGCCGTACGTTCCGCCGTACGCGCCCGACACGCTCGTGGACGAGTTCACGGAGCCGGCCGCCGTCTTCCTGGACGGGAAGATCGAGTTCCGGCCCGCCGGCTCGGGAGCGAGGCTCTACAGCCTGCCCGAGGGCGAGGTCGAGTGCGTGTACACGATCCACTCCGAGCCGGCCACGCTTCCGCGCTCGTACGCCGCGAAGGGGATCCGGAACGTCGAGTGGAGGCTCGGCTTGCCGCCGCTCGACGTAGCGCGGCTGCTCGCGTTCGTCTCAGGCGGGCTCACCTCGCGAGAGCCGGTCGTCGCCGGGGGAGTCGAGGTGGCTCCGCGGGACGCGCTGGTGGCGACGCTGCAGCGCCAGCAGGTGCTCCACGCGGGCGCGGCCGCAGGGGACGGGGTCGAGCGCCTCCGTGCCCACGTCGTGGGGACCGTGGCCGGCGAGCGTGTCGCGGTCGACGCGGAGATGCTTGTGACCCGGCCGCCCGGTCGCGACGTCGACGCGGGGACGTACGCGACGGGGGTTCCGCCGTCGATCGCCGCGCAGATGGTCGTTCGCGGCGACTGCGCGGGTCCGGGCGTGGCTGGGCCGGAAGCGATGCTGCCGGTGGGCGTGTTCTTCCGCGAGCTCGAGCGCCGCGGCCTGCGGGCGGACGTCTCAGGTCCGCGCCCGCTTCGCTGAAGTCGTTTCCGGCGTCCGGGTCGCGCGTCCTGCCTGTTCCATTGAAATCGCTCCGGGCGTTCGGGTCACGCGACGCGCCCGCTTTGCTGAAGTCGCTCCGCGCGCGTGTCCCAGGTGGAGGGCGTGAATCGGCACAGGTCGCGCCAGAATTGGCCCGGTTCTGCGACGAATGCGTGCGGATGTCTGCGATAGCGTGGTGGTGGGTCAGCGGGTGGCGGGAGCCGGGTCGGATGGGGGAGGCCCGTTTCCCCACCCTGGGTGGGGGAATGCGCTCAGGCGCCGGCCGGGCCGGCGCCCTCGAGCTCGAGCAGCGCGCGCTTGCGCTCGAGGCCGCCGGCGTAGCCCACGAGGCTGCCTCCTGCCCCGACGATGCGGTGGCACGGCACTACGATCGGCACCGGGTTCCGGTTGAGCGCGCCGCCGACGGCCCGGGCCGCCCGGGGCTTGCCCACTCGCACCGCGAGCTGGCCGTAAGTCGACACCTCGCCGTAGGGCACGCGGACGAGCTCGTCCAGCACCGAGCGCTGGAAGCTCGGCAGGCCGCTCAGGTCGACCGGCAAGTCGAACTCCTGTCTTCGCCCCTCGAAGTACTCGGAGAGCTCTCGGCGGGCCGATTCGACCGGACGGGCCGCGCGGAGGACGCGCGCGCTGAGCCGCCGGGCGAGGCTCTCGATGGGCTCCGGCTCCTCGCTCCCGAACGAGATCCAGCAGAGGCCGCGCTCCGAGACCGCGACGAGGAGGGCTCCGAGCGGCGAGTCGACGAGGTCGTAGGCGACGTCGACGAGGCCCGCGGCCACGGCGGCCTCCCGGAAGCGGCGGTCGAGATCGGCGGGGACGCTCACCGTGAGCTCCTCTTGCGCAGGCGCCGGACACCCGAGGAAGCGGCCTGCCGAGCGGCCTCCTCGCTCGACCCGAGGACGGCGCCGATGTCCTCGTAGGCCAGGTCGTAGCCGTACCGGAGCACCACAGCGGCACGCTCGGTCGGCGGAAGGCCGTCCGTGAGGGGCGCGAGTTCCGCGTAGGCGGGCTCGGGGTCGACCGCCGCGCCCTCGGGCGGCTCGCCGGCCGGTTGCCGGCGACGGTGCTCGTCGAGAGCGATACGGCTCGCGATCGTGAACACCCAGGCGCGTAGGTGGCGGCCGTGGTCGAGGCGCGGATACGCCCGTAGAGCGCGCAGGAACGTCTCCTGGAAGGCATCCTCTGCGACGTCCCGCCCGAGCGCGCGCACGAGGTAGGCGAAGACCGCGTCGCGCTGGTCGCGGTAGAAGAGCTCGAAGGGCGGCACGCTCATCGTCTCCATCATCCGCTGAAACGGCCGGGCGTGCCGCCGTGTGAGAATCGCCCCGTGCGAGCCGCCGTCCTCGGTCACGTCGAATGGGTCGAGTTCGTCCGCGTCGACCACGTCCCACGCCCCGGGGAGATCGTCACCGCAAGCGAGAGCTGGGAGGAGCCGGCCGGCGGAGGCGGTGTCGCGGCAGTCCAGCTCGCCCGGCTTGCCGGGGCCTCCACGTTCTTCACCGCGCTCGGGGACGATCCGCTGGGCCGGCGCGCCCACGCCGAGCTCGAGGCGCTCGGCGTGACCGTGCGCGCCGTCTTCCGCCCCGAGCCGCAGCGGCGCGCGTTCACGTACGTCGACAGGACGGGGGAAAGGACGATCACGGTCGTCCACGAGAAGATGCGCCCCCGCCGTTCTGAGCCGCTCCCCTGGGAGGAGCTTGCGAGCTTCGACGCCGTCTACTTCTGCGCGGGCGACCCTGGGGCGCTTCGCTTGGCGCGCACCGCTGGGATTCTTGTCGCAACGGCCCGCGAGCTCCCCACCCTCGTCGACGCAGGGGTCGAGCTCGACGCCCTCGTGGCGAGCGCGCAGGACCCCTCCGAGCGCTACGAGTTTGGCCGGCTCGACCCCGAGCCTCGGCTCGTCGTTCGGACCGCGGGCGCCGCCGGCGGCACGTACGAGCCGGGCGCGGGGGCCTGGCGGGCGGCCGAGGCGCCGGGCCCCGTGACCGACACCTACGGCGCCGGCGACAGTTTTGCCGCGGGGCTCACCTACGGGCTCGGCTCGGGTCTCGCTGTCGACGACGCGCTGGCGCTCGCTGCCCGCTGCGGCGCCGAGGCCCTGACTCGCCGCGGCGCCCACGGCCGCTGAGCGCCGCTGCTACTTCGCGTACGCGACCGGGACGACGAGCGAGCTGCCGGCGAGATTCGCGGCGCCGGCGAACGTGAGCCGGAACGCGGTCGGCTTCCAGCCCTTCGCGCGGAAGCGGTACGTCACCTCGCCGGCCGCGTTCGTCAGCAGAGTCGCGAGCTCCCACCACGTCCCCTTTACCTGGACGTCGAGGACGACCGAAGCGTCCGGCACGGCCCCGAGCGGCCCGGCGAGGCGCACGCGCAGGGCGGCCTCCTTCTTCGCCGTCACGCCGGCGAGCGGGACGGCCGCGGTGAGCGTGGTCGCGATCGAGGCAACGCCTGCGTCCGGGGTCCGGAGCGGCCGCTCGCCGGGCGCGGCCGTCATCGGCGGGACGAACGCCTCGACGAACGTCTTGCTCGAGCCGACGTCGCCGCCGAGCGACGGAAGGCCGTGCTGCGCGAGAATCGCGTCGACGATCGCCCGGACGACGTCGAGCGGCGCGCGGCAGCCCTCGCCGCCCTCCCAGCCGATGCACGACCCGTCCTCACCGACGTACGTGTCCCCACCCGCGACCGGCCAGACGACGAGCGGCACGGCGGAGGCGAACTGCTCCGCCGGGATCTGTGCGTGCACGAGCTTGCCGTCGTACCAGTCGTGGTCGGCGTAGCCGGTGACGTCGCTCGCCGCGCCGAAGCCCGCGGCCTCGTAGAAGCGGCCCCGCCCGGCGTCGTCCATGAGCTGGTAGTCGATCTGATGGCTGAGTTCGTGGAGGAGCGCGAACGTCCGCACCTCGGGGGAAACGAAGACCTCTTCGTCGAGGACGACGACCCCGTTCGAGGTGGCGAGCCCGAGAGCTCCTTTGGGCAGGTCGCCCGGCTTGACGACGACGTCGAGGAGCGCAGAGAAGGGGAACGAGCTCTTCCCCAGATCGCTGCGCAGCAGATGCGCGCGCTTCGCCGAGAAGCCTTTGAAGACGACCGCGCTCTGGGCGGCCGGAGCCGCGAGGAGCGCAGCCGTGAGCACGCCGGCGAGCAGTCGAACGAGGCGGGACGGCATCGCTAGGGCTCATCGGCCGCTGTGCCCCACCGCACATGCCCCGATCGGGTGGACAGGGGAATGGGGACGAAAGGGTTGCAATGTGGCAGAGAGTGGGCTAAAGTGGGGAATCGTGGTAGAAAGACAGGTGTCCGATGCTTCTGGGCGAGTACGAGCACACGCTCGATGACAAGAACCGGCTCACGCTTCCGGCGAAGGTTCGCCGGGCGTTTGCCGGTGGAGTCGTCCTTACGCGCGGGATGGACGGCTGCATCGCCGTGTACTCGAGTGACGACTGGGAGCGTTTTGTCGAGACGCGCCTGGCCGACCTGGACCCGCTCTCGAAGGAAGCCCGGCAGATGCAGCGCTTCATGTTCGCCGGCGCGTCCGAGACGGAGCCCGACCGCCAGGGGCGGATCATGATCCCCACAGCGCTCCACTCGCACGCAAAGCTCGGCCGCGAGGTCGTGGTCGCCGGCGTCCGCGACCACGTGGAGATCTGGGCGCGCCCCGCGTGGCGCCAGCACATCGAAGAGGTGGAAGGGAGTGCGGAACGTGTTGCCGAACGCCTCGCACAGAAACGCGACTGATCACATCCCCGTTCTCGCCCGCGAAATTCGTGAGCTCCTGGCTGTCGAGCCCGGCGAAACTGTCGTCGACGCCACGTTCGGCGCCGGCGGCCACGCCGCTCTGCTCGCCCAGGACCTCCAGGGGCGCGGTCGGCTCATCGCTGTCGACCGCGACCCGACCGTGCGGCCATACTTCGAGCGCTTCCGGCGGCAGACAGCGGTCCAGGCCCGCTTCCTCCGCGGCGACTTCGACGTCGTCCTCGGCCAGCTCGCCGCGAACGGCGTCGAGGCGGACGCGATCCTGCTCGACCTCGGCGTCTCGAGCATGCAGATCGACCGCGCCGAGCGCGGCTTCTCCTACGCAGCCGACGCACCGCTCGACATGCGCATGGACCCGAGCGCCGCTTGCTCGGCGAGCGACCTCGTCAACGGGCTTCCCGAGCGAGAGCTCGCCGACATCTTCCGCCGCTACGGGGAGGAGCGCTACGCGCGCCAGATCGCGCACACGATCGCCAGGCGCCGCCGCGAGCATCCGTTCGAGCGTACGTCGGAGCTCGTCGAGGCGGTCAAGGCGGCCGTCCCGGCGCCGCGCCGCTTCGGCGACGGCCACCCGGCCAAGCGCGTCTTCCAGGCTCTCCGCATCGCGGTCAACGACGAGCTCGGCTCGCTCGAGCGGGCACTCCCCGCCGCCGTCGAAATGCTCAGGCCCGGCGGGCGGCTCGCCGTCGTCAGCTTCCACTCGCTCGAGGACAGGATCGTGAAGCGCTTCCTCGTCGCCCAGGCGCGCGGCTGCGACTGCCCGCCCGATTTCCCGGTCTGCGTCTGCGGGAAGAAGCCGGCGCTCCGGCTCCTGACGCGTAAGGCCGTTCGCCCCTCGCCCCAGGAGACGACCGAGAACCCACGCTCGGCGTCGGCCCGCTTGCGTGCGGCCGCAAAGGCCTCGGAGAGCTGAGTGGCGAGCGCCGCCGCACGCGCGCACGCTAGGCCGCAGCCGCGGCCGGCTCGGGTGCAGGCTCCGCGAGCGCGCCCGGCTTCGCTCGCCCGCGCCCGCCCGCAGGTCCGAGCGGGTGTCCTCTGGATCCTCGTCGTCGCCGTGCTGCTCGCAGGGATCGTGGCTCTCAACGTCGCCGTGCTCGGGCTGAACATGAAGATCGAGCGTCTGGGCGGTGAGAAGGAGAAGCTTGGTGCCGAGCATGCCGTACTCGCCTCGGAGCTCTCGAGCGCCGCTGCCGCCGGTCGGATCGAGGCCTACGCCGCGCGCCGGCTCGGCCTTGTCGCACCCGTGCAGACGACCTACGTTCGAGTCGAGCGCGGGAAGCGGTGACAAATCCCAGGAAGTGGGGTATCCGCTTGACTCACCTTTGTGCTCGAGGTCGCATTGCGCGTTGGGATTGGGGCCGCTACTGGAGGCCTCCGTTCGGCGGAGCTGACGACGAGACGGCTTGAACACACGACTTTGGCAGACGCAGTCATGACCCGAGTCCGGGCCGGCGAGGACAGCTTGGTGCCTGAGCGTACAAAGGGGAGTAATCCGGATACCCCACTGCTGCGCATTTTCCTGGGCAACTGGTTTGCCCCTTCGCTTCGCTCGGGAGTGACTCCTGAACCGTGAGCTCCCGGCTCGCCAATCGTCGCATC
>JBGPNP010000139.1:0-6836 GCA_041487575.1 Gaiellaceae bacterium
AGCGTCAGCTCCTCCTCCGTGGCAAGCTCCTCGATCAGCTCCTGGTCGAGTATCCGGCCCTGCGGCGAGAGGGCGACGATGCGCCTGCCCTCGAGGCTCGCGCCGTAGACCGTCTCGTGGGCGGCGCAGACGACGTCGACTCTGAGCACCATGCCGGCGCCGCCGCCGTAGGGCTCGTCGTCGACCTGGCCGCCCGTGAGCGGTGTGAAGTCCCGGTAGCTGAAGAGCCGGAGGTCGAGCTCGGTCCCGAGCACGGCCGCGAGCGGGCGCTGCTCCGTCATCCAGGCGAAGGCGTGCGGCAACAGGGTGAAGACGTCGATCTGCACGGGCTAGTGGGTCGGTTCCGCGAAGCCTTGCGCCACGACGATCCGACCCGCCTCGAGGTCGACCGCGAGAACGCAGGCGCCGACAAACGGGAGCGCAAGCCCCGTGTCGAGCTCGAGGACATCGTTCGCCGGCCCGGGCTCGACCTCGCGCACGCGGCCGAGGACGCGACCGCCTTCCTCCTCGACCTCGAGCCCGACGAGCTGAAAGACGTACCAGGCGTCCTCCTCGGGAGGCGGAAGCTCCTCCGAGCGGACCTCGAGAACGCCGCCGCGGGGCACCGGCCGGTCGAGCCTGATCACGAGGCGCCCGCCGGGGCGCTTGCTCTCGACGACCTCGGCCGGCTCGCGCCCGACGTAGACGCGGGCGCCGACCGCGAAACGCTCGGGCGCCTCGCTCGGCCGCTCGACGACGAACGCACCGGCGAGGCCGTGCGGGCGGCCGACGCGGCCGACGGAGACCCAGGCTGTTCCGGCCGGTGGCATGGCCGGATCTCTCACGCGCGAAAAGCGAGCGATGCAAGAACGCGGGGAGCGGCCATGCTTGACTGCATGGCCGCGATCGAGGACGCGGCAGCGCGACGTCTTTGCAGCCGTGAGAGACTGGTCATGCCGCCGGTCGGGACACCTACTCCGAGACAATCTCGAGCAGGACGCGGCTTCCGGATTTTGCCCCGCTTGCGCGCACGATCGTGCGGAGCGCCCGCGCGATGCGGCCGTGCCTGCCGATCACCTTGCCGACGTCATCCGGGGCGACGCGGAGCTCGAGCACGACGGCGTCCTCCCGCTCGGAGCGGGTGACGCGGACCTCGTCGGGTGCGTCGACGAGGTTTCTCGCCAGATACTCGAGCAGGTCCTCCACGAGCCTAGACGCCCTTGACCTTGAGCAGCCGCTTCACCGGGTCCGTCGGCTGCGCGCCCTTGGAGATCCACTCGCGTACCTTGTCGGCGTCGATCTCGATCGTCGAGGGGTTCGTCCGCGGGTTGTACTGACCGACGATCTCGAGGAAACGCCCGTCGCGCGGCGACCGCGCGTCGGCCACCACGACCCTGTAGACCGGATTCTTCTTCGACCCGATCCGGGCCAGCCTGATCTTCACTGCCACTAACTACCTCCGTCTTCTGCGTGGAGAAACCCGTGGTTCCCCACGAGCGCCCTCCTCCGTACTGGTCCTTGTCCGTCATCTCCGCCTCGCCTGTTGTGCGGCCATCGACTGCAAGTTGGGCATCTTCCCACGCCCGAGCTGCTTCATCATCTTCGCCATCTGCTTGCGCGCCTGCAGCAGCTGGTTCACCTGTTGCACCGACGTGCCGCTGCCGCGGGCGATCCGGGCTCGGCGCGAGCCGCTGATGATCTCCGGCCGGCGCCGCTCATCGGCGGTCATCGAGAGGACGATGGCCTCGACGCGCCCGAGGTCTCGGTCGTCGAACTTGACCCCGCGCATCTGCTTTCCGAGCCCGGGGATCATGCCGAGGACGTTCGCCACCGGCCCCATCTTCCGCATCATCCGGTAGGAGGCGAGGAAGTCGTCGAACGTGAACTGCCCCTGGCGCAGGCGGCGCTCCATCTCCTCCTGCTCGCCCTGTTCGGTCGCCTGCTCGGCCTTCTCGATCAGGGTGAGGACGTCGCCCATGCCGAGGATCCGCGACGCCATTCGGTCGGGGTGGAAGTACTCGAGCTGGTCGAGCTTCTCGCCGGTCGAGGCGAGCTTGACCGGCTTGCCGGTCACCGCCTTGACCGAGAGCGCGGCGCCGCCTCGAGCATCGCCGTCGAGCTTCGTGAGGACGACGCCGTCGAAGTCGATGCGCTCTCGGAAGGCCTCGGCGACGTTGACGGCGTCCTGGCCCGTCATCGCGTCGAGGACGAGGAGGACGTTCGTCGGCTTCACGGCCCTGCGGACGGCGGCGAGCTCCTCCATGAGCTCCTCGTCGATGTGGAGCCGGCCGGCGGTGTCCACGATCAGGACGTCCCGGCCCTGCGTGCGGGCCTGCTCGAGGCCGGACGCGGCCACCGCGACGGCGTCCTTCGTTCCGCGATCGAGGTAGACCGGGATCTGGATCTGCTTGCCGAGCTGCTCGAGCTGGTCGATCGCCGCCGGGCGCTGGAGGTCGCAGGCGACCAACGCAGGAGTCTTCCCCTCCTTGCGGAGAAGCAGCGCGAGCTTCGCCGCAGCAGTCGTCTTGCCCGAGCCCTGGAGGCCGGCGAGGAGGATGACGGTGGGCGGGCGCCCAGCGAAGGCGAGCTTCGAGGCGCCCTGGCCCATGATCGCGGTCAGCTCCTCGTGAACGATCTTCACGACCTGCTGGCCCGGGGTCAGGGACTTCATCACGTCCGCGCCGAGCGCGCGCTCCTTCACCCTCGCGACGAACTCCTTGACGACCTTCAGGTTGACGTCTGCCTCGAGGAGGGAGAGGCGGATCTCGCGCAGCGCCCGCGAGAGGTCCTCCTCGGAGAGGCGGCCGCGACCCTTGAGGTCGCCGAGCGTGGCCTGAAGCTTGTCGGAGAGCGAGTCGAACACGGGCAGCCCGTCAGTGTAGCTGCGGGCCTTGCGGCTACCAGCCTCGTCGAGGGCCGGGACGGAGGCGCTCAGCCGGAGGGGCATGACTGCCGTGGGTCGCAAGAGACTCGGCACCGCGCGCCGACCGATGAGTTTCGGGGAACGCGCGAGTTGGAGACTGTGAACTCATCTGTCTTCGACGAGGGAGGCGCTCGATGCCTGACGTGACACTGGTGGCGATCGACGAGATGGAGCCGATCTACGGCGGCCTCGCCCGGCGCGCACGGGCGGAGCTGGGCGTGACGGCGTGGGGGATGCAGGTGCTCACGCTGCCCCCGGCGTGGGACGGGTACCCGATGCACAACCACGACGCCGACGCCCCCGACCCGAACCAGGAGGAGGTCTACATCCCGCTCGAGGGCACTGCGAGACTCGTTGCCGACGGCCACGAGTACGAGCTTCGGCCGGGCATGATGGCCCGGATCGGCCCGGCTCAGATGCGGAAGATCGTTCCCGGCCCGGAAGGGATCCGGTTCGTTGCCCTGGGTGGTGCTCCTGGGGCATTCACAGCGGGTGCGTGGAGCGAGCTCGGGGCAGATCCGCCGAACCTGCCGGGCCGGTAGCGTGCCGGGAGTGACGGCGGAGACATCAGCGCGTCCCGGCGAGGATGCCCTGCTCGTCGCTGCGGCCGACGGCGACGAGCAGGCTTTCCGCCTCCTCACCGAGCCGCACCGCCGCACATTGCACCTCCACTGCTACCGGATGCTCGCCTCGATCCACGACGCCGATGACGCGCTGCAGGAGACCCTCCTGCGCGCCTGGCAGGGTCTCGACCGTTACGAGCCGCGCTCTTCGCTGGCCGCCTGGTTGCACGCGATCGCGACGAAAGTCTGCCTGACTGCGCTCGGCCGCCGCCGGCGACGACGGGAGCTGCCGGCCGCAGAAGTCGGAGAGGCAGTATGGGGCGAGCGACTCCTGCATCTGCAGCCGTACCCGGACCGACTGCTCGACGAGCTCGAGACCACATCGCCCGGCCCGGAGGCGCGCTACGAGCTGCGCGAGACCGTCGAGCTCGCGTTCGTGACTGCCATTCAGCTGCTGCCGCCGAAACAGCGTGCGGTACTGATCCTGCGCGACGTGCTCGGCTGGTCGGCGAAAGAATCAGCCGTGGCACTCGAGGACTCGCTCGCAGCCGTGAACAGCGCGCTGCAGCGGGCGCGAGCGAGCCTCGACCGGGTGCAACACCTCGGCGCCCCGCCGCACACCTCAGCCGGGAAGGATCAGGATCGCGCCCTCCTCGAGCGGTTCATGGAGGCCTGGGATGCCGTCGACATCGACGGGATCGTGAAGCTGCTCACGCACGACGCGCTCATGACGATGCCGCCCGTGCCGACCCATGTACTCGGGGCCGAGGCGATCGGCCAGTTCTTCGCCACCGTTCCCGCCGACGGGCGCCTCGACGAGATCCGCCTCCTGCCGACCGCGGCGAACCACCAGCCGGCGCTCGCCGCCTACGTCCGGGACGCAACGGACGGCGTCCACCGAGCATACGGCGTGATGGTGTTCGCATTCGACGGCGAAGCGATCTCCGGCATCGTCGGGTTTGCCGATGCCTCGCTCTTCGAGCGATTCGACCTGCCGACCGAGCTGGAGGAATGAGACGTGGCGTAAGAACTCGTTTCGGAACGGCCACGCGCCGATCCGGGTGCGCTGGGCGACGTGAGGCAAGGACGCAGGGAGCGTCCATATCAAGCCGATATGGACGCGACCGAGGACGCGGCATCGCGGCGTCCAGCGCGGCCGGGCGGCCCGTGCTTCATTTCGAAACGAGTTCTAAGACGAGAGCCTCGCCGAGCGAGTGCGAGAGGTCCCGCCAGGCGAAGAACCCCCTGTCCTACTCGCCGGAGACGAGCGCCCGGGCGAACTCTCGCGCGTCGAACGGCTGCAGGTCGTCGAGCGACTCGCCGACGCCGACGAGCTTCACGGGCAGCTCGAGCTCGTGCGCGATCGCGACGACGATCCCGCCCCTCGCCGAGCCGTCGAGCTTCGTCAGCACCACGCCCGTGACGTCGACCGCCTCGCCGAAGAGGCGGGCCTGCTGGAGCCCGTTCTGGCCCGTCGTCGCGTCGACGATGAGGAGCGTCTCGTGGGGCGCGCCTTCGAGCCGGCCGGCAATCACGCGGCGGATCTTCATGAGCTCCTCCATGAGGTTCGTCTGCGTGTGCAGACGACCGGCCGTGTCGACGATGACGACGTCGCGACCGCGTGCCTCGGCGGCCGCGATGGCGTCGAAGGCGACCGCAGCCGGGTCGTCCCCGCGCGTCGAGCCGACGAAATCGGCGCCGGCCCGCCTCGCCCAGATCTCGAGCTGCTCCTCGGCGGCCGCGCGGAACGTGTCCGCCGCGGCGACGATCACCGAGTGCCCGTGCTCGCGTAGCCGGCTCGCAAGCTTGCCGATCGTCGTCGTCTTGCCGGTGCCGTTGACCCCGACGACGAGGACGACGGCCGGCTTCGCCCCCAGCGCGAGCCGAGGGTCGCCGGCCGGCGTGATCAGCTCCGCGATCACCTCCTCGAGCCCCTCGCGCAGCTCCGCCCCGGTCGCCGGGGCGCGCGCCTCCAGCCGCCGGACGATCTCGACCGTCGCCGGCACGCCGCAGTCGGCGGCGACGAGCGCCTCCTCGATCCGCTCCCAGGCCTCGTCGTCGCCCGGATCGAAGACGGCCGAGGCGAGCTCGCGGGTGAGCGCCTGCCGGCTCGCCGCGAGCGACTCCCGCAGCCGCCCGAACCAGCCGCGGCGCCCCTCATCCTCTTCCTGCGGCGCCGCCCCGGGCCCTCCGTCGCCGAGGAACTCGGCCCAGCTCCGCGTCACGCGGAGAGGGCCTGCACGGGCTCGGCGTGGAGCCGCCTCGACACGACCTGGGAGATTCCGTCGGCGCCCATCGTGACCCCGTAGAGGATATCGGCGGCCTCCATCGTCCGTTTCTGATGGGTGACGACGATGAACTGCGCCCGGTCGGAGAAGCGGCGCAGGAGCTCGACGAAGCGGCCGATGTTCGTGTCGTCGAGCGCCGCCTCGACCTCGTCGAGGAGATAGAACGGGCACGGCCGCGCGAGGAAGAGCGCGAAGAGAAACGAGATCGCGCCGAGCGCCTTCTCCCCGCCGGAGAGGAGCGAGAGCCGCGTCACGCGCTTCCCGGCCGGCTGGAGCTCGATCTCGATCCCGTGCTCCTCCTCCCCCTCATCCTGCGCGAGCACGAGCCGTCCCCGGCCGCCGGGGAAGAGCGTCGAGGCGACCTCGGCGAAGTGGCGCTCGACGGCGGCGTACGTCTCGGAGAAGCGCCGCTCGACGGTCCCGGTCAGCTCGGCGCGGAGCTTCTCGAGCTCGGCGAGGCTCGCCTCGAGGTCGGCACGCTGCCCGGCCAACTCGGCGAGGCGCGCCTTCTCGCCCTCGTACTCCTCGCGCGCGAGCGGGTTCACCTGCCCGAGCTCGACGAGTCGACGTCCGAGGCGCTCGGCCTTCGCTGCGAGCTCCTCGCGGTCGTCGCCCTCGGCCACCTCGGCGGCGCCTTCGAGGCGGCGGCGCACCTCCTCTACCTCCGCCTCGAGCCGGGCGATCTCGACTCCGATCGCGGCGGCACGCTCGGCTGCCTCGGACGCCGCACGCCGGAGCTCTCCCTCCGAGGCGCCGAGCCGCCGAAGCTCGGCTGCGAGCTCTCCGGTGCGGACCGACCCGGCGTCGGCGCGCGCCCTGAGGGGCGCTTCGAACCGGGCGGCCGCGGCCGCGGCGGCGGCCAGAGCGTCGTCGAGCCGCTCGGCTCCAGCCGCGAGCCGCCGCAGAAGCGCCGGGTCCGCGGCCGGCACGCGTCTCGGCACTGCCTCGGCGTACGCCGCCTCCGCCCGGCGCGCGCGCTCGACCGCAGCCTCCGCCGCCGTCGTGAGAGCTTCTAGCTCGCCCTCGTCGCCGGCGACTCCCCCGGGGGTCTCGATCCCGAGCCGCCCGAGCTCGACATCGAGG
>JBGPNP010000140.1:0-6796 GCA_041487575.1 Gaiellaceae bacterium
CCGGGCGACGACGACCCGCTCGACCGGATCGGCGCCGGCGACCAGGGGATGATGTTCGGCTACGCCTGCGACGAGACCGACGAGCTCATGCCGCTCCCGATCGTGCTCGCCCACAAGATCGCGAAGCGGCTCGCCGAGGTGCGCAAGGCCCAGGTCCTGCCGTACCTGCGCCCGGACGGGAAGGCGCAGGTGACCGTCCGCTACGAGATCGACGAGCGCGGCCGCCAGAGGCCGGTCGAGATCGTCCGCGTGGTGGTCTCGACCCAGCACCGCGAGGGCCTCGACGTCGACGCGCTCATCAAGCCGGATCTGATCGAGCACGTCCTCCATCCGATCCTCCCGCACGCCCTCGTGGACGAGCGGCACTACGACGAGCGGGACTTCGTCCTCGTCAACCCGACCGGGAAGTTCGTCCTGGGCGGGCCGATGGGCGACACGGGGCTCACCGGGCGCAAGATCATCGTCGACACGTACGGCGGCATGGCGCGCCACGGGGGGGGCGCCTTCTCGGGCAAGGACCCGACGAAGGTCGACCGCTCCGCCTCCTACGCCGCCCGCTACGTCGCGAAGAACGTCGTCGCGGCCGGCCTCGCCGAGCGCTGCGAGCTCCAGGTCGCCTACGCGATCGGCGTCGCCCACCCGGTCTCGCTCGAGGTCGACTGCTTCGGCACCGAGCAGGTCCCGCTGGCCCGGATCGAGCAGCTCGTACGCGAGCACTTCGACCTCCGGCCGGCCGCCATCCTCCGTGACCTCGACCTGCGCCGGCCGATCTACGTGAAGACGGCCGCCTACGGGCATTTCGGGCGCTCCGAGCACGACTTCACGTGGGAGCGTACGGACAAGGCCGACATCCTGCGCGCCGCGGCCGGGCTCGCGGCCGTCGCGACCGGGTAGTCCAGGCTTCGTTCCTATCCGGCGAGTCGATGCAAGGAGGGGGTTCGATGGCTGAGAAGTGGCACATCGAGGGAGCCTGGCTGAAGAACTGCAACTGCGATCCCGGCTGCCCTTGCGACTACAACCAGCACCCGACGCACGATCATTGCGAAGGAATGGTCGCGATGAGGATCGACAAGGGGCATTACGGAGACGTCTCCCTCGACGGTCTCAGCTGGGCGGTATCCCTCTGGTGGCCCGGCCGGATGGACGAGGGGAACGGCCACGCGCAGCCCTACGTGGACGAGTCCGCCGACGAGCGTCAGCGCGAGGCGCTGCTCACGATCATGTCGGGTGGGGCGGGCGACCTCCTGTTCGAGATCGTCGCGGCGATCTGCCCGACCGTTCACGAGCCGATCTTCGCTCCGATCGACTTCGACTTCGACATCGACCGGCTCATCTCCCGGCTCCGCGTCGGGGGAGATCTCCTGCACACGGAGACGGCCGGGATTCCGAGCTTCAACTCCGACGAGCCGTACCGGGTCCGCGTGACGATTCCGGGCGGGTTCGAGTACACGGGGGAAGACGAGTCCGCGGAAACCGCCCGCACGACCGTGCTGCGCTCTCGCGGCGCGATCGAGTTCGACCACGTGGACAGCCACGCGTCGCTCGCGTTCGTGCGGCACGGGAACTACTAGGGGAAGGGCGCGGCCCGGTCCGTTCAGTGTGCGGCGCGGACGAAGAGGCCGGCGGCGGCCTTCTCGCCGATCGCCCGCTCGCCGCCGCCCACTTCGACGGTGAACTGACCGGCGGCCGGGAGCGCCTCGCGCAGCTCGACCTCGGTCCCGGGGACGAGGCCCTCGTCGTAGTACCAGTGGAGGAGGGCGCCGTCGTGCTCGGCGAGGCGGACGATCTCCGCCCGCGTTCCCGGCTCGAGCTCGGAGAGCGCCTGGAGCTCGCGGTTCTCGGTCCGTTCGACCGCGGGGTCGACCGGCCAGCCGTGAGGGCAGCGGTCGGGGTGGCCGAGCCGCTCCTCGATGCGGTCGACCATCTCGTCGGTGAACGTGTCCCCGAGGAGGTCGGCCCGCTCGTGCGCCTCGGCCGGTGTGTAGCCCATGAAGTCGGTGAGGAGCCGCTCGATGAGGCGGTGGCGGCGCACGGCGCGCTCGGCGATCTCGCGGCCCTTCGGCGTCAGGAGGGCCTCCTTGTGCTCGCCGCGCTCGATCAGCCCGTCGGCCTCGAGCCGCTTGAGCATCTCGCCGGCGGAGGCGCGCGAGACGCCGAGCATGTCGGCGACGCGCACGGCCAGCGTGGACGAGCCCTTCGTCTCCGGCCGGTACTCCCCGATCGGGAAGGCCAGGAAGTAAATGGTCTCGAGGTAGTCGTCGATCGAGTGCCCCGCCATCTCGGGGACAATCCTAGCCTTCCGCCTGCGGCGGAGGGCTAAGTGGTCTCCACCGAAGGTACGGTCTCGTCTGGCCACG
This sequence comes from Gaiellaceae bacterium, assembly GCA_041487575.1. Lineage (GTDB taxonomy): Bacteria > Actinomycetota > Thermoleophilia > Gaiellales > Gaiellaceae > JBGPNP01. Next base: position 2,358 of record JBGPNP010000140.1, read on the forward strand.
CGAAAACCAAGCAGCCCAAGGACGCAGGGAGGCCGCATACCCACGTGGTATGTGGCCGACCGAGGATGCTGGGATGCGCCGGTTTGCAGCCGGACAGGCGGGGCCGTATCTACGGCGGAGACCACTAAGAGTGGATTACGCGCCGCGCGCGGAGCGCTTCGCGTCGAGTACCTAGAGTTCCTCGCCTGTGGCGAGGAACTCATTTGCCTCCGTCTACCCGCTCGTCACCGCGCGCGCCCTCGCGCGGCCTTTCACGTATCTCGCCGACGGGGTCGAGAAGGGCTCGATCGTCTCCGTGCCGTTCGGGCGGGCGCGCCGCCGCGGCGTCGTTATTGGTTTCGCCGACGAGGCGCCGCCGGATGTCGAGCCGGTCGCGGTCGAGCGCGTCCTCGGCTCGATCTCGCCGGCGCTCGTCGACCTCGCGCTCTGGGTTGCCGACTACTACGGCTCGACGCCGGCACGCGCGCTCGCGCTCGTCGCGCCGCAGGGGCGGGCGCGGAAGGCGGGCGCCCGCCGCCGGGAGCCGCCGGAGGAGCTTGCTGCCGAGCCGGCGCCCGAGACCCTGACCCCGGCCCAGGAGCAGGCGCTCGCGCGCATCACCGGCGCGCTCGGCCGCGGCGGGCGCTTCCTCCTCTACGGCGCGACCGGGAGCGGCAAGACCGAGGTCTACCTGCGCGCCTGCGCCGAGACGCTCGACCGGGGGCTCGGCGCCATCGTCCTCGTGCCGGAGATCGCCCTCACGCCGCAGGCGGCCGGCCGCTTCCGCGCCCGCTTCGGCGACCTCGTCGCCGTCCTCCACTCGGGCCTGACCGAGGCTGAGCGCCGCGACGAGCGAGAGCGGATCGCCGCCGGCGAAGCGCGTGTCGTCGTCGGCGCCCGTTCGGCGATCTTCGCGCCCGTTCGGAGCCTCGGGCTCGTCTGTGTGGACGAGGAGCACGACTCCTCCTACAAGCAGGAGTCCGACCCGCGCTACGACGCGCGCACCGTTGCGGCGAAGCGCGGGGTCCTCGAGGACGCCGTTGCCGTCTTCGGGAGCGCGACGCCGCGGCCCGAGAGCTGGCACGCGCTCGAGCGTCTCGAGCTCGGCGGGCGGATCGGCCGCTCGCTCCCGCGGGTGAAGATCGTCGACCTGCGCCGGGAGGCGGGCTACCCGCTCTCGGCCCCGCTCCTCGCCGCGCTCGGGAAGATCGCGGACCGGGGCGGCAAGGCGATCCTCCTTTTGAACCGCCGCGGTGTTGCGCCGGCGCTCCACTGCCGCGCCTGCGGGCTGACGCTCCGCTGCGAGAGCTGCGACGTCGCCCTCACACTCCACGCCGACCGCCGCCTCCACTGCCACCACTGCGGGCGGCAGGAGCGGGCGCCCAGCGCGTGCCCGGCCTGCGGCTCTCTCGAGATCTCGCGCCTCGGCGCCGGGACCGAGAGGCTCGAATCCGAGCTCTCCGAGCGCCTGCCGGAGCTCGAGCTGATCCGGCTCGACGCAGACGTGGCGAGGCGGCCGGGCGCGCTTCCGGCTGCGCTCGCGCGCTTCGCCGCCGCCGACCGGGCGGTCCTCCTCGGCACGCAGATGGTGGCGAAGGGGCACCACTTCGAGGGCGTCGCGCTCGCGGCCGTCGTCGACGCTGACCTCGGCCTCGGCATGCCGGACTTCCGCGCCGAGGAGCGCACCTTCCAGCTCCTCACCCAGCTCGCCGGCCGCAGCGGGCGCGACGCGCCGGGCCGCGTCCTCGTGCAGACCTTCGCCCCCGACTCGCGCCCCGTTCTCCTCGCCGCGCGGCATGCGGTCGACGAGTTCCTCGCCGGCGAGCTCCTGCGCCGGCGAGAGCTCGGCTACCCGCCCTTCAGCCACCTCGTGCGCGTCGTCGTCTCCGGCCCCTCGCTCCAGGGGCCGCTCGCGCTCCTTGCCGAGCTGCGGAGGGGGCTGGCCGGAGTCGAGGCCGACGTTCTCGGGCCGGCGGCGCTCCTGCGCCTGCGCGGCCGCCACCGCGCGCAGCTCCTGGCGAAGACGCAGAATCCCCGCGCGGTCGCGTCGAGGGTGGCGCGGCTCCTCTCTGCCGCCGCCCCGGCGATGCGCCGCGACGGGCTCGCGGCCGGCGTCGACGTCGACCCGCAGAGCCTGTAGGAGGGTCTAGCGAAACGCCGTAGGCGCCTGTTCATGCGGATGTCACGCTACCGCCGCTATGGGATTTCGTTGACCTAAGCCTAAGCGGTGGCTGCTGGTGGTGGCCCTGCAGCTCAGACCGGCCGCGGTGCCGTTCGCTCGAGCCGTTTCGCCAAGCACCGAGGGATTTAGTCCGCGGCCCACCGAGCCGATAGAGGGAACGAAGGAGGAACGCATGGAGTTCACCGACACACCCCCTCTGAACGCCGGCGCCGGGCTCCGGGCCGCGGCGGGAGCCGACGGCTGGGTCGAGGAGAAGCACTTCCGCGTCATCCTCAGCCTCGCGAACGGCGACTGGATCGAGCTCGCGTCGTTCGGTGACGAGCCGAGCGCCGAGGACTGCGCACGCGACATGGCCGCGCGGCTCGCCTCCGGCGACGAGTGGCCGCGCGTGCGCGGCAGGTACCTCCGGCCGGAGACGATCGTGGCGATCGAGATCTCCGAGCGGCGGCGCCTGAGCGGTTCCGACGTGCGCGCGAACTACTGGCAAGGCGTCGACGGGCAAGAGCAGGGCGGCCAGCCACTAGACTGACGCCCGTGGCGGGCGTGGAAGGTCAGGTCAAGCAGGAGGAGCTCGACGTGCAGCGCGAGGCGCTGCGCCGGTTCGCGCTCGGACAGGTGCGGCAGTACCCCGACCCGGTGCTGCGCATGCGGGCGAACGAGGTGACGGAGTTCGACGGCGCCCTGGAGGCTCTCGTCGAGCGCATGAGCCGGCTCATGCACGACGCGAGCGGTGTCGGCCTGGCCGCGCCGCAGATGGGGGTACTCCGGCGGGTTTTCGTCTACCAGGCGGGCCAGGATGCGGCGCTCCTGGCGCTCGTCAACCCGGTCGTCGTAGGGCGCTCGGAGGAGCTCGAGACGGTGGAGGAGGGATGCCTGTCGCTCGGCGCCGCCTCTGTCGTCGTCGACGTCGAGCGGCCGGCCACGGTCACGGTCGAGGCTCGCTCGCCGCAGGGCGAGGAGCTCCGGATCGAGGCGGAGGGGCTAGAGGCGAGGGTGATCCAGCACGAGCTCGACCACCTCGACGGCGTCCTCGTCATCGACCGGGCCTCCGCCGAGCAGCGCCGGGCAGCGCTCGCGCAGCTCCGGCCGCAGCCGGTACTCGGCCCCCATCCCTAGTGGTGTACTAGTGCGTCTGGCCGTCGCGGCCACGGCGCCCTTCGGGGCCGCCGTGCTGGAGGGCCTGGCGGAGCGTCACGAGATCGAGCTCGTCCTGACGCGCCCCGACCGGCCGCAGGGGCGGGGCCGTCGGGTCGCCCACTCGCCGGCGAAAGTCGTCGCAGAGCGCCTCGGCGTGCCGGTCGCGCAGCCGGAGCGGCCTGCCGAGCTCCCGGGCTCGGCGGAGGTCGTCGTCGTCGCCGCCTACGGCGTCCTCATCCCGGAGCCGCTGCTCCGGGAGCGCTTGTGGCTCAACGTCCATCCGTCTCTCCTCCCGCGCTGGCGTGGGGCGGCGCCGGTCGAGCGGGCGATCCTGGCGGGCGACACGGAGACCGGGGTGACCATCCACCGCACGACTTCGGAGCTCGACGCGGGCCCGATCGCGGCGCAGCGGGCGTTCCCGATCGGGCCGGAGGACGACGCCGGCGCCGTGCTCGGGCGCGCCGCACGCGTCGCGGTCGAGCTCCTCGACGAGGTGCTGCCCGAGCCGCGGTTCGCGCCGCAACCTGCGGAGGGCGTCACGTACGCGGAGAAGATCGGGCCGGCTGACCGAGAGCTCGACTGGGAGCGGCCGCCCCGTGAGAGCGTCGCCCGGGTCCGCGCGCTCTCGCCGCACATCGGGGCGCGCGGGCTCGTGCGCGGCCGCCGGCTCGTCATCTGGCGGGCGCGTATCGCCGGGCCGGGCGCGCTCCTGGCCGAGGGCGGCGTCGAGCTTCTCGAGGTTCAGCCGGAGGGAGGGCGGCGCATGACGGCCGCGGAGTACCTGCGCGGACTACGCTGAATCGGCACACGTGCGCGCCGAACTCTCACGCTTCCGTCACACATGCGGCACGCGTTCCGCGTTACCCTCGAACTCTGGGTGGGTCAGCGGGTCCCCTCCCAGGGTGGGGGTATGGGCGTGAGTGCGAGCCCGGCCCGCCGGATCGCATTCGACGTCGTGCGGCGTGTCTTCGAGGACGGCGCCTACGCCGACCGCGCCTTTCGCGCCGAGGCCGAAGGGCTCGACGACCGCGACCGGGCCTTCGCCATGCAGCTTGCGTACGGCACCGTCCAACGCGTCCGGACGCTCGACCACGCGATCGAGACGCTCGCGCGGCGACCGATGCGCAAGCTCGACCCGCCG
>JBGPNP010000141.1:0-6793 GCA_041487575.1 Gaiellaceae bacterium
CATCGTCAACTACCCGACGCGGATCTACGACAAGAAGAGCCCCGACAAGTACCGCATCGACGTCCGGTCGGATCTGATCCCGTTCGACTGGGCGCTCGGCGACTCGATGCCCGTCTGAGAGCTCCGCCGCTCCGCGTTGCGATTAGCGCCCAGCTCGTGCCCGGCGGCGACGCCGGCGGGGTCGAGCAGTTCGTGCTCGGCCTCGTGCGGTCTCTCGGCCGCCTGACCGACGGGACCGAGGAGTACGTCGTCGTCTCCCACCGAGACGCACCCGCCTGGCTCGAGCCCTGGCTCGGGTCGAACCAGCACCTCGTCGCCGGCCCACCGCACCCCGGCGGCCTTCAGCGAGCCGTGCGCCGCGTGAGCAGGCAGTCCCCTCTCGCCACAGATGGCTTCTTCGAGTCGCTCGACGTCGCCGTCGCCCACTTCCCTTACCAGAGCTACGTGGACTGCCGCCTGCCGACCGTCTACAACCCCCACGACCTCCAGCACAGGCACTACCCGGAGTTCTTCGCCGCGGAGCAGCTCGCGTGGCGCGAGACGGTGCACTCGCTCGCCCTGCGGCGCGCGACGGCCGTCGCCGCCGAGTCGCGCTGGGCGGCCGAAGACATCGTCCGCGAGTACGCCGTCGATCCCGGAAAGGTCTTCGTCGTGCCGCGCGGCGCCCCGACGGATCTCTACGAGCCCCCGCCTGACGCTCTCCTCGAGGAGGTCAGGCGAGCCTTCTCGCTCCCGCGGGACTTCGCCCTCTACCCGGCCCGCGCGTGGCCGCACAAGAACCACCTCCGGCTCGTCGAAGCGCTCGCGCTCCTGCGCGACCGCGACGGTGTGCACCTCGACCTCGTCTGCACCGGAAGGCCGACCGAGCACTGGTCGCAGGTCGAGGGCCGGGCCCGCGAGCTCGGGCTCGAGTCGCAGGTGCACGCACTCGGGTTCGTCGAGCCGCCCGTGCTTCGAGCCCTGTACCGGCTCGCCCGCATGGTCGTCGTCCCGAGCCTCTTCGAGGGCGGCGGCTTCCCCGTGCTCGAAGCCTTCTACGAGGGCACGCCGGTCGCCTGCTCGCGCGCGACCTGCCTGCCGGAGACCGCAGGCGACGCAGCGCTCCTCTTCGACCCGCAGTCCGTCGGCGAGATCGCCGAGGCGCTGCGCCGGCTCGTCGCGGACGGGGACCTCCGGGCGAGCCTCGCCGAGCGCGGCGCGAAGAGGATCGCGCTCTTCGACTGGGAGAAGACCGCCCGCGCCTACCGCGCGCTCTACCGCAAGGTTGCCGGCTTCGCCCTCTCCGCCGAGGACTCGGCGGCGCTCACCGGCTCGGCTTCCCAGCCGACGACAGGGTAGGCGAGCCCGGGGCGGGCCTGATCGCGGCCCTCGAGGACCTCCTCGTCCTCGATCTCGAGCTGGAGGACGTCGTCCTCCTGGACGCACCAGCGGAACTGGTTGATCTTGATGCGGGCGTTGATCGAGTAGAGCCCGTGGTTCAGGAGGTTCGCCGGGATGAGGCAGCGGACGAGCCAGCGGCCCGGCTCGAGGAGGCGATTGCCCGCGCCCGCGAGATCGTCATGGAAGGTGCGGAAGACGATCAGGCCCTCCTGCGTCGCGAGGTCGAGCCCGACCCGAAGACGCGGGTCGCTGCGCAGCACCGAGACGTCGAACTCGACGAGCGCGGGCTCCGTGCGCTTGAACTCCGTCCGCGGTGTCCCCTCGCCGTCGAGAAGGCGGATGCCGTGGAGGCGGACGTCCGGGTTCGGCGCGTCCGCGTGCGGCTCCCAGACCGGGCTGAGCGTGCGCGTCCGGTTCTTCAGGTACTCGCCGACGACCGCAGAGGCCTCGCCGTCGCGCACGAGCGACCCCTGGTCGAGCCAGATCACGCGATCGCACAGATGCTCGACCGCGTTCATGTTGTGGCTGACGAAGAGGACGGTCCGGCCGCTCGAGCCGATCTCGGTCATCCGCCCCATGCACTTGCGCTGGAAGTCCGCATCGCCGACCGCCAGGACCTCGTCGATGAGGAGGACCTCCGGCTCGAGGTGAGCGGCGACGGAGAAGCCGAGCCGGATCTTCATACCGGCCGAGTAGCGTTTGACCGGTGTGTCGATGAAATCGTCGACACCGGCGAAGGCGACGATCTCGTCGAACTTCGCGCGGATCTCCGCACGGCCCATGCCAAGGATCGCGCCGTTCAGGAAGATGTTCTCGCCGCCCGTCAGCTCCTGGTGGAAGCCGGTGGCGAGGTCGATGACGGCGCCAACCCGTCCCCGGATCGTCGCGCGCCCCTCCGTCGGCTCGGTGATGCGGGCGAGGAGCTTGAGCAGTGTCGTCTTCCCGGACCCGTTCCGGCCGATCACCCCGAGCGCCTGCCCCTCCGGGACGTCCAGGACGAGGTGACGCAGCGCCCAGATCTCTTCGGGGTACTCCGACCGTCGACGCTCCGCGAGACGGGCCAGCCGGCGCCCCGAGTCCACGAGCGCCTCGGTGATGCGGGTCGGCTTGCCGCCGAGCTCGCCGAGCCGGTAGCGCTTGCCGAGCTCCTCGATCGAGATGGCGACGCTCATCGGGCCGCTAGAGAACGTCCGCAAAGCCTCGCTCCGTCCGCCGGAAGTAGAACGCGCCGCCGAGGAAGAGCGCGACGGCGGCGGCGGCCGAGACCGCGAGGCCTGGCCCGAACGGCGAGGGGCCGTCGAGGAGCATCCAGCGGACGCCGTCGATGACGGAGACGAGCGGGTTGATCGCGATGACCGAGCGCAGGCCGTGCGGCACGATCGTCGGCGAGTAGACGACAGGAGTCGCGAAGAACCAGAGCTGGAGGAGGAAAGGCGTGATGTACTGGACGTCCCGGTACTGGGCGTTCGCCGCGGCGAGCAGGAACGCCGTTCCGAGCGTGGCGACCAGGAGCAGGAGCAGGAAGAGCGGGAAGGCCAGCGCCTTGACGCCCGGCGCGTAGCCGTAGAAGGGCATGAGGACGAGCAGGAGCCCGGTCGCGATCCCGAGGTCGAGGAGGAACGAGAGCACGGATCCGAGCGGCAGCAGCAGTCGCGGGAAGTAGACCCGGGAGATGAGCGTGGCGCCGCTCGTCAGGCTTTTCGACCCCTGCGAGAGCCCCTGTGAGAAGAACGCCCAGGGCACCATGGCCGCGAACGAGAAGACGAGGTAGGGGCTTCCGCCGGAGCCGACGTGGAGCCAGTGTCCGAAGATGACCGTGAAGACGAGGGTCATGAGCAGCGGCTGGAGGACGGCCCACGAGGTCCCGAGGAGCGTCTGCTTGTAGCGGAGCTTGATCTCCCGCCAGACGAAGAAGTAGCCGAGCTCCCGAAAGCCCCAGAGGAGGCGCAGGCGGAGTGGCTGCCAGCCCTGGCTCGGCGCGATGACTACGACGTCTCCGGCCACGATTACGGAGGTTACCCGAGGGCCTCGCGATTCCTCCCGGGGCCTGTGATCAAGATTGCCCGCGACCGGCCGCACGCGCCTCCCGTGGATTCCCTTCCGCGCGGGCAACTAGAGTAGGCGGTTCGGTGCCGCCGGCTCGCGCATATGAGGGGACGGCCGCCCTGACCGCCGTGCTGGGGGCTGGGCCGGCAGGTCTGACGGCGGCGTACGTCCTCGCGCGCCGCGGCATCGCCGCCGTCGTCTTCGAGGCGGCAGACCACGTGGGTGGGATCGCCCGCACGGTCGAGTTCGACGGCTACCGGATGGACATGGGCGGACACCGCTTCTACACGAAGCTCCGTCCCATCGACCGCCTCTGGAGCGAGATGCTCGGCGAGGACTTCCTCACTCGCCGGCGCATGTCCCGCATCTTCTACGGGGGGAAGTTCTTCGACTACCCCTTCACCGCGAAGGACGTGCTCGGGCGGCTCGGCTTCGCCGAGTCCTGCCTCTGCGCCCTCTCGTACCTCTGGAGCCGCCGACAGCGCAGGAAGGAGGCCGAGACCTTCGAGGAGTGGGTGACGACGCGCTTCGGCCGCCGTCTCTACGACACCTTCTTCCGCTCGTACACGGAGAAGGTCTGGGGCATCCCCGGCTCGGAGATCCGCGCCGAGTGGGCGGCGCAGCGGATCAAGAACTTCTCGCTCTTCAAGGCTCTCCTCACCATCCTCCACCTCCGCCGCACGCACGTGACGAGCCTCATCGAGGAGTTCCGCTACCCGCGGCTCGGGCCCGGGCAGATGTGGGAGGCGTTCCGCTGGAGCGTCGAGGAGCGCGGGATCCTGGTCGAGCTGAACCGGCGCTGCGTCGAGCTGCGGCATGACGGCCGGCGGGTGACGAGCATCGTCGTCGAGTCGCCGGAGGGCCACACGGAGCACGCCGTGGACGGCGTCCTCTCGAGCATCCCGCTCTCCGAGCTCGTCCTCTCGCTCGACCCGCCCGCTCCCAAGCACGTGCGCGCGGCAGCGGAGCGCCTCCGCTACCGCGACCTCGTCGTCGTGGGCCTCGTGACGACCCAGGCGGAGCCCTTCCCCGACAACTGGATCTATCTCCACGACCCCGGCACGAGGGCCGGGCGCGTGCAGAACTTCGGCGCCTGGAGCCCGGACATGGTCAGGCCCGGCACGACGTGCCTCGGTGTCGAGTACTTCTGCTTCCAGGGCGACGAGATCTGGGAGCTGCCCGAGGCCGACGCGATCGAGCTCGCCAAGGTCGAGCTCGCCCGGATCGGCCTCGTCGACCCGGCCCGGGTCGTCGGCGGCACGAAGGTCGAGGTGCCGAAGGCGTATCCGATGTACGACTCGGCCTACCGCGCGGCGGTCGACGTCATCCGCGAGCATCTCGAGGGCTTCGAGAACCTGAGGACGTTCGGCCGCAACGGCCTCCACCGCTACAACAACCAGGACCACTCGATGTGGACGGCGATCCTCGCCACGCTCAACCTCCTCGACGGCGCCGACCACGATGTCTGGTCAGTGAACACGGAGGAGGAGTACCTCGAGGAGGGCGAGCTGGTCGAGGCAGCGCTCGATGTCGAGCTCGTCGGCTGAGCCGGCGGTCTCGGTCGTGGTCGGCGCGCGCGGCCCTACGGACGGCCTCTCTGCGTGCCTCGCCGCGCTCGAGCCCCAGCGGGACGGCGCGGAGGTCCTCGTCTGCGAGGACAGGGCGAGCCCGCCCGCGCTGCGCGAGCGCTTCGGCTGGGCCCGCTTCCTCGAGCGGCCCGGGGCGCTCGTGCCGCAGCTCTGGAGCGCGGGCATCGAGGCGAGCCGCGGCGCAATCGTCGCGCTTACGATCTCGCCGATGATCCCGGCGCCGGACTGGCTCACGCGGGTCCGGGAGCTCCACGGCCGCTACGACGCCGTCGCCGGCGCGATCGAGCCGGGGCCGGGGCTCCGGCTCGCCGACTGGGCGGAGTACCTCTGCCGCTACGCCCGGGACATGCTCCCCTTCGAGGGCCACGAGTGCCTCGACCTGCCGGGCGACAACGCCGCCTACAAGCGGGAGCTGCTCGAGCGGACGCGAGACCTCTACCGCGACGGCTTCTGGGAGCCCGTCGTGCACCGCCGGCTCGCGCAGGAGGGTGTCGTCCTCTGGCACGCCCCGGAGCTCGTCGTCCGGCAGGGCCGCTCCGCGGGCGCTCTCGCCTTCGTCCGCCAGCGCCTCGCCCACGGACGGGCGCACGGGCGCCAGCGCGGCGACCGCTTCGGGCTCGCCCGCAACCTCGCCGGCGTCCTCGGCGCCCCGCTCGTGCCGCCGCTCCTGACGCTCCGCGCCGCGCGCGAGGCCGCGCGGAGAGGCCGGCTGCGCGGCCACGTGCTCGCCGCGCTCCCCCTCGTGCTCGCCTTCGACGCCGCCTGGGCGGCCGGTGAGGCCCGCGGCCACCTCGACGCGCTCCGCTACCGGTGAGCGAGCCGGAGCTCTCCGTCGTCGTCGCCTCGGTGAACGGCCTTCCCGACCTCGAGGCCTGCCTCGACGCGCTCGGCGAGCGCTGCCCGGAGGCGGAGGTGATCGTCGCCGACTGGACGGACGAGAGCACTCGCGCCCGGGTCCGCGAGCGCTGGCCGGAGGTCACGCTCCTCTCGTTCGACGAGCCGGCGACGGTGCCGGAGCTCCGGGCGGCCGGCATCGCCGCGGCCCGCGCCCCCTACGTCGCGCTGCTCGAGGACCACTGCGTCGTGCGGAACGGCTGGGCGGCCAGCGTCCTCGCCGCCCACCGAGCCGGCCGGCCCGTCGTCGGCGGGCCGATCCGGAACGCCGCCACGCGGCGGCTCCGCGACTGGGCCGCCTTCTTCTGCGAGTACAGCGAGCACATGGAGCCGCTCCTTACCGGCGTCGCGCCCTCGCTTCCCGGCATGAACGTCTCTTATGACCGTCGCGCGATCGAGGCGATGGCAGGGCTCCTCGCCGAGGGTCGCTGGGAGACGTGGCTCCACCCACACCTCGTCCGCGAGGGCTTCGAGCTCTATGCCGACGCCGGCATGGCCGTCGACCACGTCAAGCGCTTCGGCTTCCGCGAGTTTCTCTCGCAGCGCTACCACTACAGCCGCTCGCACGCGGGGATGCGCAACGCGGAGCTCGGCCGGCTGCGCGCCGTGTACCTCCTGGGCTCCCCCGCGCTCGTGCCGCTCCTCTACTGGCGCATCGCCGGGAGGATCTTCCGCAGGCGCGCGAACCGCCTGCGCTTCCTCGAGGCGTCGCCGCTCGTGCTCCTCTACACGGCCGCCTGGGCCTTCGGCGAGGCGGCCGGCTGCGCGCTCGGCGGGGGCCGCAGCCTCCTGCGCGTGCGGTGACGGCAGTGCGGGTCGGCGTCGACGCCACGAGCTGGGCGAACAGGCGGGGGTTCGGGCGCTTCGCGCGCAACGCCGTCGGG
>JBGPNP010000142.1:0-6785 GCA_041487575.1 Gaiellaceae bacterium
CACCCGGGGGCTCGGTGTTCGGCCCCGAGCGGCCGAGCCGGCGGACGCTCGGAACGCTCAATGTGAGCGCGGTCGCCGCCGCGAGCCCGCCTGCGGCGAGCCATAAAGTCACGTCGACACCGAGAGCGGCGGCCAGCGGCCCGGCGACGAGGAAGCCGAGCGGGCGCACCGCCAGCGAGCCGAGCCAGTCGTAGGCGCTCACGCGCGAGCGGAGCTCCGGCGGGATCCGCTCCTGCAGCGTCGTCTCCCAGAGCACGTTGCCGAGGCCGATCCCGATTCCGGCGACGGCCCAGCCGAGCGCAAGCGGCGGAAGCGGGGCGGGGAAGCCGAGGAGCGCGAGCGCCGGCGAGAAGGCGAGGCTCGCAAGGAAGGCGGCGGCGAGCGGCCGTTTCGGCTGTACGCGCAGGGCGATCGCGCTCCCGAGCACCGCTCCGAGCCCGTAGGCCGCGACGACCGTGCCCCAGGACGATGCGCCACCGAGCGAGCGGCTCGCCACGAGCGGCCCGAGCACCTGGAAGCAGCCGTACGTGAAGAGCTGGAAGGCGGCGAAGTCGAGGATGCTCACCCAGACCCAGGCGCGCGCCCTGACCTCGCGCCACCCGGCGGCAAGCTCCGAGAGGAAGCTCGACCGCGCCTCCGCCCTGGTCACACCCAGCGAGCCGAGCCGCGAGAGGAGGCTTGCGCTGATCGCGAACGTGGCCGCGTCAATCGCAAGCGCCGACCCCGAGCCGGCCGTCTCGACGAGGACGCCTCCGAGCGCGGGCCCGACGACGGTGGCCGCGCCGATCGTCAGGTACCTGAGGGCGTTCGCCTGCTGCAGGCGCTCGGCGCTCACCGTCTCCGGGACGAGCCCGCTCGACGCCGGAAGGAAGAGCGCGGCCGCCGAGCCGTAGATCACCTGCAGGAGGATCACCTGCCAGAGGTGCGCTTGCCCGGCGAGGAAGAGGGCGGCGAGGCCGCCCTGGCTCGCCAGTGAGACGATGTCCGAGGCGATGACGACGCGGCTCCGCCCGTAGCGGTCGGCGAGCGCGCCAGCCGGGACGACGAGAAGCAGCATCGGCAGCGAGCGGGCGGCGAGGACGAGCCCGAGGTCTGTGGCCGAGCCGGTGAGCCCGAGCACGGCGAAAGCGATCGCGATGGGCGAGACGTTGTCGCCGACGACCGAGGCCGCCTGGGCGAAGAAGAGGAGACGGAACCGCGGCTCCCGGAGCGGGCTCAGGGCCTCCGGCATCCCCATTGACTCGAGTCTAACCGCTCGGGATCAGAAGGAACCGGGGCGGCCGAGGCGAATCCGGCGGCCCTGCCCCTCGTACAGGTGCTCCCATGGAAGAAACCCAGGACCGCCCCTCGCTCAGACTGCTCGCGCCGCTCCTCGGGCCGCTCGTCGCCGTCTGGCTAGCTGCGGCAGGCCTGATCGCGGCCCAGATCGCGTAGGGTCGCGCCGCCTACGGGAAGTCCGAGCCGAGCTGCTCCGAGCCCGGGTCGACGTGCATGCTCCAGCGCGCCACGTCGCGGATGCTGACGATGCCGATCGTCCGGTCTCCGGCGACGACCGGGAGGTGGCGAAACCCGTGCTCGAGCATCATCCGCGCGGCCTCGGCGGCGTGCATCGAGGCTTCCGCGGTGATCGGGTCGGCGGTCATCCACTCGCGTACCCGCGCTTCGCTCGCGTGGACGCGGCCCGCGACCGCGCGCATGAGGTCTCGCTCGGTGAGGATGCCGACCAGACGGCCGCTGTCGACGACGACGGCGGAGCCGACTCCCGCATCGACCATCTTCTGCGCGGTCTCGCCGATCGTGTCCTCCGGCGCGACGGCGACGACGGTGCGTTGCATCAGCTCCTCGAGCCTCGCCATCGCCTCGAGCATAGCCCCTCGCGCGCGAATCGGCAGAATGGGACAGCCCGTGCGCCGCCTTGCCCTCCTTGCCGTCCTGCTGGCGACCGCCGCCGGCTGCGGCAGCGGCGCGGGCAAGCCCTCGGCGGCGGTCGAGACGACCAAGAAGGCTGCCGGCACGAGCGGTGCACAGGGATCCCTCCCTGCCTGGGCCCAGCCCTATCTCGCGGAGAAGGGCCCCGAGGTCGCGCTCGTCTTCTCGACCTCCGACTACGGAGAGGGCGAGAACCGGGTCGGCTTCCTGGTCGTCCGCAACGACGGCTCGCTCGTCCAGGCGCCGAAAGCAGACGTCTACGTCGGGCCGGACGGCCCGGCAGAGCCGGTTCGGACGGTCGCGACGCTCGAGCCGGTCGGGCCGCACACGCACGCCGGGAACGTCGGGCCTCACGACCACGTCGACGCCACGGACCTCTACGTGGTCCGCGTGCAGACGCCGTCGCCGGGACGCTACTGGGTCGTCGTCCAGCCCGAGGGCAAGGCGATCCAGGGGATCGGCACGCTCGACGTCCGCCCCGAGACCATCACGCCGCCCGTCGGCTCGAAGGCGATCGCCTCGGACAATCCGACGCTCGCCAACGCGTCGGCTGCGCAGATCACCACCGCCAGCCCGCCCGACTCCGGGCTCCTGCGCTACTCGATCGCGGACTCGATCGAGGCGCACGTCCCGTTCGTCGCCGTCTTCGCGACGCCCAAGTACTGCCAGAGCCGCACGTGCGGGCCGACGGTCGAGGTGGTGGACAGGGTCCGCCGGCGCATCGGCCCGAGCGTCCGCTTCATCCATATCGAGATCTACCAGGACAACGATCCGCAGAAGGGCCCCAACCGCTGGGTCGGGGAATGGAAGCTGCCGACGGAGCCCTGGGTCTTCCTGGTGGGCGGCGACGGCGTGATCAAGGCGAAGTTCGAAGGCTCGGTCGACGTCGGCGAGCTCGAGGCCGCGGTGCGGAAGTACTTGCTATAGATGGTCCGTCTCGATAGGGTCTCAGCCTTACTTCATTCCGTAAAGTAACGCGTCAGGGAGGCAAGAATGGCGGAGAACGGATACGCGAAGGCGGCGCTCGTCACGACGGACTGGCTCGCACAGCACCTCGGGGACGCAAACCTCGTCGTCGCCGAGGTGGACGAGAACCCCGACCTCTACGAGGAGGGGCACATCCCCGGAGCGGTGAAGCTCCACTGGAAGGAGGACCTGCAGGATCCGGTCGAGCGGGACATCGTCGACAAGGCGACGTTCGAGCAGGTGCTCGGCTCGCGCGGCATCGGGAACGACACGGCGGTCGTCCTGTACGGGGACAAGAACAACTGGTTCGCCGCCTACGCCTACTGGTACCTCAAGGTCTACGGTCACGAGGACGTGCGCATCCTCGACGGCGGACGGCAGAAGTGGATCGACGAGGGACGTGAGCTGACGACGGCGGCGCCTTCGCCGTCGCCGAGGTGCTACACGGCCCGGGAGCGCGACGAGTCGATCCGCGCCTACCGTGACCAGGTCCGCGGCTGGCTCGGGCAGTCCGGCCGGGCGCTCGTCGACGTTCGCTCGCCGGGCGAGTACGCGGGCGACCTGATCGCGCCGCCCGGCTACGAGCAGGAGGGCGCCCAGCGAGCGGGCCACATCCCGACGGCGGCGTCGATCCCGTGGGCGAGCGCTGTGCGCGACGACGGGACGTTCAAGACCGCCGACGACCTCCGCGCGCTCTACGGGGGCAAGGGGATCACGCCCGACCAGCAGGTGACGGCGTACTGCCGCATCGGCGAGCGGAGCGCTCACACCTGGTTCGTGCTCCGCGAGCTCCTCGGCTTCGAGGACGTGAAGAACTACGACGGCTCGTGGACCGAGTGGGGCAACCTCGTGGACGTACCGATCGAGAAGGGCGCCGGCTCGTAGGCTCGGCGCTCGCTCTGGCAGGACACATGGGGGCCGGCCTCGAAACCGGCCCTCACTGTTCTGTGAGAGGAGGTCGACATGCTCAAGGAGTTCCGGGCGTTCCTCATGCGGGGGAACGTCGTCGATCTGGCCGTCGCGGTCGTCGTCGGCGCGGCGTTCGGCGCCGTCGTGACCGCGCTCGTCGCGGACGTCATCACGCCGATCATCGCGGCCATCTTCGGGAGCCCTGATTTCTCGGGGCTCACGTTCACAATCCACAAGAGCCGGTTCCTCTACGGCGACTTCATCAACCGCGTGATCTCGTTCGTCGTCGTCGCCGCCGCGATCTTCTTCATCGTCGTGAAGCCGATGACGATGCTCATGGCGCGCAGGGCAAGGGGCGAGGCGCCCTCGCCGACGACCAGGAGCTGCCCCGAGTGCCTGAGCGAGATCCCGCTCGCGGCGCGCCGTTGCGCCTACTGTTCCTCCGAGGTCAGCCCCGCAGGATCGGCCGCGTAAGGCACGTCCTACACGGGGGAAACCATGTTTCCCCCGTGGGCCCCCTTCTTCAGGCCCGCAGGATCGGCCGCGTAAGGCACGTGGGTCCGCCGTCGCCCTTGCGCGAGATCTCCTCGCCGGAATAGATCCGGACGTCCACGCCCGCGCGCTCCATGCGCCGGAGCGTCTCCGGGCTGCCGTCGAGGGCGAGCGCGACGCGCGGGGCGAGGGCGAGGACGTTGCAGCCCATGCCCTCGTACTCCTCGTCGGGTACCTCGACGAGCTCGATGCCGCGCGTCTGGAGGAGCTGGACGAGGCGGGTCGGCATCAGCGGGAGGTAGACGAGGGCGAGGTCCCGGTCGAGCGGCGAGACGAAAGACATGAGGTGGAGGACCTCGCCCGCCCCTCGGAAGTGCGGGAGGTCGAAGGCGAGCACGTCCACGCCGGGGAGTGCGTCCGCGAGGGCGCCGACGCCGGCTTCGTTCGTGCGGTATCCGAGCCCGGCGAGGAGCGTCCGCTCGTCGAGCCAGACGGTGTCGCCACCTTCGGCCGTCGCCGGGGGCTCGAGCCGCGCGGCGACCGGGACGCCGGCGGCCGCGAGGTCGGCCTCCATGGCGCCGACCTCGGCGCGGCGCCCCTCCTTGCCGGGCCGGAGCAGGATCGCGCCGCGGTCGGAGACGATCGCAGGGTCATAGGCGTAGATCGCGTCGGGGTTCGGCTCGGTTGTGGCGGTCGCGACGACGACTTCCGTGCCGGCCTCGGCGAGGAGCGCGCGGAACGCCTCGTGCTCGGCGACGAGCCGGGCCGGGTCGGGCGCGGCGCGCCAGCCGTAGTCGCGCCAGCGTGCCTCGTCGCCCGGGCGCGGCGGGCGCACGAGGACGCGGCGCAGCGGCGCCGTCATCCCCTGACAGCCGAATGCCCCGACCGGGGCTTGCGAAAGCGCGCTGGTAACCTCCATCGGGTGGAGACTACCGCTCGGCTCACGGCGCTTGCGGCCGGCGGGGGATGCGCGGCGAAGTACTCGGCGGCCCTCCTCGAGGAGCTCCTAGCCGGCTTCGCGCCCGCCTCCTCCGAGAACCTCCTGGTCGGCCTCGACCCGGCGGACGACGCCGCCGTCTACAGGCTCGACGACGAGCGGGCGCTCGTCTTCACGGTCGACTTCTTCCCGCCTCTCCTCGACGACCCGGCGCTCTTCGGCGCGATCGCAGCGACGAACGCCCTGAACGACGTCTTCGCCATGGGCGGCCGGCCTCTCGTCGCGCTTTCGGTCGCGGCCTTCCCGGAGGAGCTCGAGCGCGAGACCGTTCGCGCCGTCTTCGACGCGGCTGCGGCGAAAGTGGCTGAGGCGGGCGCGATCCTCGCGGGCGGGCACACGATCCGCGACACGGAGCCGAAGTACGGGCTCGCCGTCGTCGGCACCGTCCACCCGGACGCTGTCTGGCGGAAGAACGGCGCCCGCCCCGGGGACGCGCTCTTCCTGACGAAGCCGCTCGGCACCGGGCTCGTCATGACCGGCGTGCGCAATGGCGTGCTCGGCCCGGCGGAGCTCGAGCAGGCGGTCGGCTGGATGACGCAGCTGAGCTCGGCCGCGGCCGATGCGCTCCGGCCCTTTGAGCCGAGCGCCGTCACGGACGTCACCGGCTTCGGTCTCTTCGGCCACGCGCACGAGGTCGCGTCGCGGAGCGGCGTGCGGCTCGTGCTCGACTCGTCGCGGCTGCCGGCGATCGATGGGGCGCTCGAAGTCGCCGCGCTCGGGCTCAAGACGGGCGGAGATGAACGTAATCGCGACTTCGCCTCGCACGCGGTCGAGCTCGACGGTCGGCGCGAGACCGTGGCGGTCCTCGGCTACGACCCGCAGACGGCCGGCGGGCTCCTCGTCTCGCTCCCGCGCGACAAGGCCGTCGTGGCCGAGGCGACGTTCAGCGCCGCCGGCCTCTTCCTCGCCCGCATCGGTCGGGTCGAGGAGGGCGGCGGCGTCGCCGTGGTCTGAGCCCTTGGAGGCCCGGACCACCACCGCCCGGGCTCGCCTGCCGGCCGTCTCGCCGCGTGCGTTCGTCGGGCTCGCCTGGGCCGCGCTCGCGGCGATGTTCGTCGTCACGGTCACGGGCGCGACGGTGCGCTTGACCGGCTCGGGGCTCGGCTGCGCCAACTGGCCACGCTGCGGCGACACGTTCCTGCCGCCGAAGAGCTTCCACTCGCTCGTCGAGTTCTCGAACCGGGGTGTCGGAGTCGCGGTCGGTGTCGTCTCGCTCCTCGCCGCCCTCGGCGCCTGGCGCGTGCAGGGGCTGCCCAGATGGCTCTTCTGGGGCGCCGTCGCGCTCCCGGGGACGATCCTCCTCCAGGGCATCCTCGGAGGCATCACCGTCCTCGTCGATCTCCATCCGCTCATCGTCATGGGACACTTCCTCCTCTCGCTCCTCGCGGTCGCGCTCTCCGTCGCCGTCGTGCTCGGCGCCCGGACATTCGCGGTTGGAGCCCCCGCGCCGGCCGTCCCCGCCCGCTTTGCGCTCCTCGGCGCCGCTCTCGTG
>JBGPNP010000143.1:0-6701 GCA_041487575.1 Gaiellaceae bacterium
ATCGGCTTCGGACAATCGTGGTCGTCGCCCTCTCGATGGCGATCATGCTCGCACCGGGCGCCTTCGCCGTCTCCGGCGAAGACACGATCACGACCGTCGCCGGCACGGGCGAGGCCGGCTTCTCGGGCGACACCGGGCCGGCTGCGGCGGCAAGAATCGACCAGCCGTTCGCGGTCGCCCCGCTCCCGGACGGCGGCTTCCTCATCGGGGACTCGGGCGACGCCCGCATCCGGCGCGTCTGGCCGGACGGGACGATCACGACCGTCGCCGGCACCGGGCTCGAGGGCCACTCGGGCGACGGCGGCCCGGCCGTGGAGGCGGAGATCGGCGCCGTCTCGAGCATCGCCCTGACCCCGGACGGAGGCTTCGTCTTTGCCGAGCCGTACGAATACGCGGTGCGCAAGGTCGACCCCGGCGGCACGATCGAGACGATCGCCGGGACCGGCGTCGCGGGCTTCTCCGGTGACGGAGGCCCGGCGGCCAAGGCGCGCCTCGACCAGCCGAAGGCACTCGCCGTTCGACCGGACGGAAGCATCATCGTCGGCGACGCGGCCAACAACCGCATCCGGCTCCTGCGTCCGAACCGCGGGCCTCGCATCGAATCGGCCCGGATACTCGAGAGGCGGGCGCGGAGCGAGACCGCCCTCGTCCGTGTCTGCGACGACGCGCCCGGAGACCTTCTCCTCGAGGTGCGCGTGACGGCGGCCGGCCGGAAGGCGGCGACGTTCCAGTTCCGCCGGCGCCTCGACTCCCGCTGCGCCGCCTACCGCCTGGCGTGGCGGCTCGACGCCGTGCTCGCCGGCGCCCCGCGCCGTTCTGTCCGGGTCCGCGCCCGCGACGCGGCTGACTCCTGGGGCGCGCGGGTCCGGGCGCGCTAGGCCGGCGCGCCCCAGTCGAGCGAGACGCGCTGGCCCGTGCTCGCCGACCGGTACGCGGCCTCGATGACGGTGAGGACGTCGCGCGCCTCGCGGCCGCTCGAGGGCGGCTCCCGCCCCTCACGGAGCGCGGCGACGATGCGCTCCGCGAGCGCCCCGGTGGCGTGCATGCCCGCCTGCCGCGGGTTGCGGGCGATCGTCCGCCGCTCGAGCCCCTTCTCGACCCACGCGAGCCCGCCGCTCCCGAAGTCGAGGCGGACGCCCGTCTTCTCGCCGCGCTTCTTCCCGGCCTGAACGAGCGCGCGCCCGCCCAGCGATGCCCGGAGTGACTCGCGCTCGCAGTCGGCGCGGACCTCGACGTACCGGGTCGCGGCCGGGCAGAGGCGGTCGATGGTGATCTGCGCCAGCCGCCCGCCCGGGAAGTCGAGCATGACGAGGTGGATCGCGTCCGAGTCCCTGTCCTCGTGGAAGCCGCGCGAGTGACGGGCGTAGACGGCCTCCGGCCGTTCCCCGAAAAGATGCACCAGAAGGTCGACGAGATGGACGCCGCCCTCGAAGAGCGTCCGGTTCGGCATCGCCGCGCGCCAGGCGACGTGCTCCTCCCACGGCGGGAGGTTCATGAGCTGCCAGATCTGGCAGAAGACGAGGCGCCCTGCGGCGGCCGATCCGATCCGCTCCTTCAGCGCCTTGAAGATCGGCTTCTCGCGGAACTCATGGTTGACCGCGACGTGACGCCCGGCGGCCTGAGCGGCGGCGAGAACGCGGTCGGCCTCCGCGACCGTCGAGACGAAGGGCTTCTCGCAGACGACGTGGGCGCCGGCCTCGAAGGCGCGCAGGCAGAGCTCGGCGTGTGAGCCCGGCGGCGTCGCGACGAGGACGATCTCCGGCGACGCCTTCTCGAAGAGCTCGTCGAGGCTCCCGAAAGCCGGAAGACCCGTCTCGCGCTCCCACGAGGCGCGCTGCTCCGGGGAGCTGTCGTACCCGCCGGCGACGGTGACGCCGGCGAGGTTCCGCAGCGCGGGAAGGTGGAAGCCCCGCGCCGCCCAGCCGAGCCCGACGAATCCGTAGCGCACCTACCGAGCTCCTTTCCTGGCGAAAGCGTGGAAGAAAGGCCCGACCGCGAGCAGGACGCGCCGAAGCGGGCCGGCCGAGCGGAGGCGATTGTACGCGCGCACGAGCCGGAGCTCGACCCCCCCGTAGAGACGCTGCGTGGCGGCCGGGATCTCGGGCGGCACGATCGTCGCCTCGAGCCCGTTCGCAGCGAGGAGGCGGCGGAGCGAGCGGGCTGAGAGCAGGCGCACGTGGTCGTAGCGCGCCCGCCGCAGGGCCTGGACGTAGCGGCGGGCGAGCGGGCGCGGAAGGAAGCCGACCCCCCAGAGCCGCACATGCGGCTCGAGACCGAGCGAGAAGCGGTTCGGCGTGGCGAGGAAGAGGAGCCCGCCCTCGGCGAGAACGCGGCGGCAGCCGGCCACGAACGCTTCCTGGCTCGCCACGTGCTCGATGACGTCGCTCGCCGCGACGACATCGAACGAGCCCGGCGCGAACGGGGGCTCCTCGGCGTCGCAGCAAACGATCTCCACGTCCTCGAGCCCCGCCTCGGCGAGGCGTTTGCGCGCGAGCACGCACCAACGCATCGAGACGTCGGCGGCGACGACGGACGCGCCGCGCGCGGCCGCTGCGGTCGCGAGTGCGGCCGTTCCGCACCCGACCTCGAGGAAGCTGTCCCCGGGGCCGAGCGCCCGCCCCCGCGCGCGCTCGATCTCCGCGAGGTAGTGCTCTGCGCGCCCGGCTGCGCCGACGTCGCCCGCGAGGAAGCGTTCCGCGAGCTCGGGGCGCGTGACGCTCATGCGCCAGTGCTCGCGGACGAGGCCGGCGAAGTCCAGCTCCTTGAGCCGCGACTCGAGCGCGCGGGCGCGAGCGACGTCCTCCTCGAGCGTGACGTACGGATCGGGGTAGCCGAGGCGGAGGTCCGGCACGCCGGCGACGAGCGGGAACGAGCGCCCGCAGCCGCCGCACGAGAGCGCTCCCTCGCCCGGCGCGAGGGCGTGGCCGCAAGCGGGACAGGAGAGCGTCACCGGCCGCCTGCGAGCTCTGCGGCGAGCGGATCGTGCGCCGCGAGGAAGACGACGTCCTGCTCGGCGCAGAAGCGGGCGAGCCCGGGCGCCAGCTCGGCCGCCGAGTGGCAGACGTCCCCGCCGAGGAGGTAGGAGCGGCCACCGCCGCGCACGAGCAGCGAGAGGTGGCCGGGAGTGTGGCCCGGCGTCGGAACGAGGACGAGGCTCCCGTCGCCGGCGAGGTCGAGCGAGGCCGGGAACGGCGGCAGTGGCGGGCCGTCGAAGTCGACGACCCGCGGCTCGAGCCCGGGCGGCCAGTGCCGGGGGACGTAGCCGCGCAGGCGGCCGGCGAGACCGCGGGCGCGCTCCCATTCGACCCGCGAGACGACGACCTCGGCGCCCCGGAAGGGCGCAAGCCCGCCGACGTGGTCGGTATGGAGGTGCGAGAGGACCACCCACCGGACGACCGAGGGCTCGATCCCGCGGGCCGCGAGTTGCGCCGCCGCCTCGTCTCCGGGCCCGAGCTCGAAGCTGGCGAGCCGCAGGAACGGGTGCCAGCGCGGCAGGTAGCCGGCCGACGCCGCGCGCGCGCTTTGCCCGGCGTCGAAGAGGCAGAGCCCCGACGGGTGCGAGACGGCGAAGACGTTCACCGGCAGCGTCTCGGGACTCCAGCCTCCCGGGAGGTACCGGCGCGGGCCCCTCGCGCTTCGCTTCCCGCGCACGCGTCCCGTCGTCAAGCAGAACACCTCCATGCTCACGCCAGATAGGCGGTCTGCACCTCGGCGAAGGACCCGTCGCGCTCGACGCGACCCTCGCGCATGAGGAACGCCCGCGTGCAGAGCCGCTCGAGGAGCGGGTGGTCGTGCCCGGCCGCGATGACGACGCCGCCGCGGCCGAGGATCTCGCCGGCGCGCTCCTCGACGACCTCGCGAAAGGCGTGGTCGAGCGCCTCGTGTACCTCGTCGAGCAGGAGGATCTGGGGGTCCGCGCGGTCGGCGACGGCGAAGCCGAGGCGAGCCCGCATGCCCTGCGAGTAGCTCGAGACGGGCCGCTCGAAGGACTCGCCCAGGCCGCTCGCCGCCCGGATCTCCTCGAGGGCCGCGCGCGCCTCATGCCGGGAGAGGCCGGCGAGGACGCCGAGCAGGACACCGTTCTCCCGCCCCGTCAGGCGGCCGAGCAGGCCGGCCTCGATGGACAGGAGTGAGCCCACGCGGCCGTGGACGTCGAGGCGTCCCGCGTCGGAAGTGAAGACGCCCGCGATCGTGCGCAGGAGGGTCGTCTTCCCCGCGCCGCTCGGCCCGACGAGCGCGACCGCCTCGCCTGGGCCGACCTCGAAGCTCACGTCCTTGAGCCCCCAGAGCTCGAGGCCGCGTCGGCGCAGCCGGGCGAGCGCGGGCGTGACGACGCGGCGGTCGCGGTCGAACAGGAAGCGGACGCCGAGGCCGTCGGCGCGGATCCCGACCGTCACTCGAGCACCTTCGCGAACTGGGCCTGCTCCGTCCGGTAGAGAGGGACGAAGACCGCGAGCAGGAGGAGGGCTATGCCCAGGGGCAAGAGGAGCTCCCAGGCTGCCGGGCTGTGCCCGCGCAGGAACACATCCCGGTACGACTCGAAGAGGCCGGTCATCGGGTTCGCGCGCACGAGCTCGGCGGTCCGCCCGTGGATGGCCGAGAGCGGCACGAGCCCGGGCGCGACGAAGTAGGCGGTGCGAACGACGCTGATCGCGAACTGCCGCAGATCGGGGAACCAGAGGCCGACGAGGGAAGCCGGGTACGCGAAGGCGATCCCCACGACGACGTTGACGGCGAGCACGACCGGGAGCCAGAGGAGGGCGAGGGTCGGGGGAACGGCGTACACCGCCATCATGAGCACGAAGAGGGTGAGGCTCGCCCCGAAGGCGACCGACTCCGTGAGGACGGACGAGATGGGGATGAGCGAGCGCCTGAACGCCATGTTGAGGACGATCTGGCGCCTGTGCTCGATCGCGCTCAGGGCGTTCGCGACGCTCATCATCAGGAGCTGGAAGGGGACGACCGCGCAGGTCAGGGAGAGCCCCGGGGCCTCGCCCGGCCGGCCGAGCACGAAGGTGACGAGGAGGAGGTAGACGCCAACGAGCGCGAACGGGTCGACGAGCCACTTGATCAGCCGGAAGCGGCCCCGGCCGTAGCGAACCCGCACGTCGGCCCTGGTCAGCGCGAAGAGGACGTCGGCGGTGCGCCCGAGCGCGCCCCGGCTGCGGCCGGGGACGGCCACGCTGGCACTGGGGGCTGGCGCCTGGTTGGCGGCTGCGAGAGGGTCGTACTCGATGACTCGCCGGATCGTAGGGAATCCGGCCCGCGAGGGACGGCGAACGTCGTGCAGATCGCCCGGATGGTCGAGCTGACGCCCGCTCAGCGGCCGGCGCGGCGGGCACGGGACCGCCGGGTGAGATTGGCCGCCACACCCGCGGCGAGCGCGGCCGCGGAGACGAGGTGGTGGAGCGCGTGCAGGCCCACGCCCGCCGCAGCCTGGCCCGGGCCCCTACGGCGCGCAAGCAGCGCGTAGAAGGAGCGGTTGAGCACGAGGAGCGCAAGTGCCGACGGGACGACAACCCGAGGGCGACGCGTTGCCAGCCCCGCCGCGAGTGCGATCGCCGCGGCCACGCTCGCCCGGTGCCGGGCGCCGAGGTTGAGGGCGCTCCGTGACCCCCGGCCCTCGAGGAGCAGCTCGACCCAGGGGACACCGCGGCGCGCGAAGTCCGTCCGCACCATGTCGGCGAGCCTCCATGCCTTCAGGTGCGTCCCCTGGAGCTCCGGGTCGAGCACGATCCGCCCGCCCGCCTCGGCCAGCCTGATTCCAAGCTCGACGTCCTCGATCGAGGAGCGCGGATAGCGGGCGGAGTCGAAGCCGCCCGCCTCCGAAAAGGAGTCGCGCCGGACGGCGCCGAGTCCCGCCCAGAACGTCCCTGCAGGCCCGGGCGAGCCCTGGTGGACGTGATGGTGGAGCAGGTTCCGGAAGCCGGAGACCGCCCCCGGCGCGGGCGGGTCGTCGTCGTAGGAGCCGAAGACGGCGGTCAGCCCCGGATCGGCCGCGAAGGCGGCGCGGATTCGCCGGAACGCGTCCGGGTGGACGGCGACGTCGGCGTCGACGAAGACGAGGACGTCGCCGCCCGCGCCCGCCGCGCCGAGGTTCCGCGCCTCCGCCGGCCCAGCGCCGGGCGGCTCGCGCACAACGACGAACTGCTCGGGCGGCTCATCCGCCGCCCCGATCGCGGCGAGGCAGTTCGCGAGCGTCGGGGGGTCGTTCGTCGCCGGGACGATCACGGAGAGGCGAAGGCTCATGGGTCAACCCCTGCCCGGGCGAAGCATGGCCTCACGTAGACGCTCTTTCCCGAGCGAAGCGATGGGACAAACCAAGACCCCGCGGAAAATGCACAGCATTTTCCGCGGATAACTCATCGGCGCCCCCTCAGGCAGAGCCGGTAGCGCAGGGCCTCGACCCGCGCGCCCCCGAGCCGCTCGACCGCCCGGAGGACGGGGAAGAAGCTCGGCCGCCAGTCCCTTTGGTCGACTGCGAAGCCGGCGGCGGCGAGTGCGCGGGCGAGCTCGTGGGCCGTCCGCAGGCCGATGTGCGTCGCGTTGCGCGCGAGGAGGAGGTCGTGCTCCTTCAGGAGCTCGATCGGGTGACGCGGGTTCGGCGTGTAGAGCGAGAGCGTCCCGCCTGGCCGGAGGACGCGGTGGGCCTCCGCCAGCATCGTGGCGAAGGTCGCTCCGTCGAGGTGCTCGACGAGGTC
>JBGPNP010000144.1:0-6664 GCA_041487575.1 Gaiellaceae bacterium
CGGCGACCTCGTGTTCTTCTCGACGCTCGAGCGCAAGACCTACGCAGTCAGAGCCTCGGACGGCCGGCTCGTCTGGCAGATCGGCCTGGGCAAGTACTCGCCCGGGATCGCGACCGACCGGGCGTACTACTTCTCCCTGAATGGGATCCTGGCTGCGTTTCCGGGCACCGCCGCGAGCAGGTAGCGCAGCCGGCGCTTTGCACCCCCTCTCCCTCCGGAGTGAACGTGGGCGGTCGGGCGCCGAACTCTCCGGGTGCGGCTACGCAAGCGGCGGATGGCGGCGCTTCCAGAGCGGCGAGCGGCGCAGGGCCCTGCTCGTGGCGCGCCGCGCGGCCGCTTGGCTCAGGTGTGCGGCGAGGGCGACGCGTGCGCCCGGGCCGGGAGGGCTCGCGTTCGTCACTTCGTATCCGAGCTCGGCGAGGAGGTCGCCCGCGACCCGCTCGAAGGCGGCGACATTCTCGTCGCTCATGCTCTCGCGCCAGTCGCGCAGCCCCGGCGTCGGCGGCCGTGCGAGCGCCTGCTGGTGCGGCTTCGCCGAGACGTCGACCGCGCCCGCGTACTCGAGCATGGCCGGCTCCCACGGTAGCCCCGCGAAGGAGCAGATCCGCTGGAGCACGTCCTCCGGATCCCGGACGAGCTCCTCGTACCGAATCTCCAGGTAGCGCCCGGGCCCGGTGCGCGTGCCAAGCCGGCGGGCCGCGACCACCTCCGTCCGCCACTGGCAGGCGAAGCCGGCGTCGTCGTGGGGGTGCCCCCAGCCCTCCGTCATGATTCCGCGCGGGACGGAGAGGAAGGAGAGGGCCGCGTCGCGCCCGTCCCGGACGAGGTGGATGTAGAGCGCGTCCGGGAAGAGCCGCTCGAGGAGCCGGAGGTGGCGCATGTGCATCGGCGTCTTGTCGCCCCAGCGCGGCTTCCCCTGCGCCTCGGCGTACAGCTCGTAGACGGCCCTGATCCCGTCGGCGACGGTCGAGCCGGGCCCGAGTCGTGCGCGCACGTCCGCCGGGCGCACGCCCCAGTCGCGGAGGGTGGGCAGGCGGCGGAGGTCGTCGACGAACGCCTCGAGATCGATCCGGCCGCGGTGGCGGTCGGCGAGTTGCGGGACGAAGTACGACTCGTCCGGGACGGCGAGCTCCGAGTTCGAGTCGAGCGTGACGCGCAGGAGCGTCGTCCCCGAGCGCCGCACGCCGAGGACGAAGAGCGGAGGAGCGCTCACCCCGGCCCGAGCTCTTCCGTCGCAGGCCGCCGCCGGAGGAGGAGGGCGTGGCGGTGCAGCACCGCATAGCCGACGACGAGGTACGGGAGGAAGTTCACGGCGTGGAGGACGATCGCGTACGACAGCGCCTCGGAGTCGCCGATTCCGAACGCCCTGAGGGCGACCTGGGTCGCCGCCTCGTAGACGCCGACGGCCGCAGGCGAAGAAGGGATGACCATGGCGAGGTTGGTCGCGACCACGACGAGGAGCGCGGCGCCGAAGCCGACTCCGAGGCCGAGGCACTGCAGAACGAAATACGCGGAGAGCGCAAGCACGAGCCAGGAGACCGTCGTGAGGACGAGGGCGAGGAGTGCGAGCCGCAGGCTTCGGATGGCCGCGAGCCCGCGGACGAGGCTCGAAGCGGCGCGCTCCGTCCTGCCGAGTGAGACTCCCGGCAGGAGCGTCAGCGGTCGGAGGAGGAGCCGCACCGGGCGCTCTCCGGCGAGGCGGATTGCGACGACCACCGCGAGGACGGCGGCGGCGAGCCCGATCCCCAGCAGGGCCGCGCGCCGGATCCAGGTCACCTCGGGGAGGAACGGGACGGCGACGAAGAGGATGAGCAGGGTTGAGAAGATGTCGTAGACACGCTCGGTTGCGGCCGTCGCGAGCGCCTCGACGCGCGAAGTCCCGGCCCGCTGGTTCAGAGCGACGATGCGCATCGCCTCCCCGGCCCGCGCCGGGAGGATGTTGTTGAAGAGAAGGCCGATCAAGAGCGCATCGAGGACCGGGACGAGGGCCGGGCGCGTCTCGGGCGTGAAGAGGAAGCGCCACCGGAGCGCGCGGATGACGACGCACACGGTGAGCGCCGCGAGCGCGGGCAGAAGCCACCAGTAGTTGCTCTCGCGCAGCGCCTGCCAGAAGACGTCGAAGTCGACCTTGCGCACGGCGAGGTACGTGAAGGCCGCCGAGACCGCGAGGCCGAGAAGGACGACGAGGCGGCGCGCGTGCGACCGCGTCACGAGGCGACGAGCTCGGGTACGACGACGCGGACCACTCCCGAAAGGCCCATGGTGACCGTCGGGGTCCAGTGGTCCCGTTCTCGGTACGGCGTGATCGCGACCCGGTACCACCAGACGCCGGGGCCGGGCCGGTCCGCAGCCTGACCCGTCCTGACGCCGCCGATCTCGGCGCTCGGGCGAGCGCCGTCTCCCCGTCCCTGGAACCCGAACTGCGACGGCCGCGGAGCGCGGTCGTATCGGATGACCGTGTACGTGAGCTGGGCGGGCGCCTCCGGCTCGTGCCACTGCAGCCGGACGTCCGGCCCGTGGACGCTCGCCGTCAGCCGCATGCTCTCGACGGTGGGGACGGCAGGTGCCGGAGGCGCCTTCGCGATCCAGACGGCGAGCGCGATCGAACCAGCGAGCGCCGCGGCCGCGAGGGCCAAGCTCGTCTTGCCGGGCCGCGTCGCCGTGCTCTGTGCGGCCCCCGGCCTGCCGACGAGGGCAGCTCCGACCGAGAGCGCGAACAGGGGCATGACTGTCCCGAGGTAGCGCACGAAGTTCGGCGACCTCGAGTAGTAGACGGCTGCGAAGAAGAGCGTCAATGCGACCGCGTGACCCACGACGAGCCAACGAGCGTTCGGGAACCGCCTCCAGGTGGCGACGAGGGCGCCGGCGGCCGCGAGCGGCAGAAGTGGTCCCGTGTAGTTGCTGACGACGAGCTTCCCGATCGAACGGGGGATGTTTCCGAGCGACACGAGGTCCGGCCGCCCGAACTCGTGGCTGTAGGCAAAGGTCGTCGCGGTTCCGTAGAGGCGGTGGTTGTAGACGAGCTGCGGGGCGGCGACGACGAGTGCGCTCCCGAGCGCGGCTGCGCACGCGCGCCAGCGCCGCCAGGCGACGAGAGCCGCGAGCGCGGCGGCGAGCATGATCGCGTTCGAGGGCTTGACGAGGAAGGCGGCTCCGCCGGCGAGGCCCGCGATCGCCCCACGGAGGGCGCTCGCTTCGGAGACGGAGCCCGAGACGACCGCGAGCAGGACGATGACGAGGGCACCCGCCGCCCAGTCGGACGAGATCTCGAGGCCCATCCAGTTGCTCGAGGTCTCGAAGGGAGGCTGGTAGGAAGAGACGAAGATCGGGCCGAGCAGGACGGGGTAGGCGAGCCAGAGCGCCGTCCCGAGCGCCGCCGCGCGACGGTCGAGGAGCCTCGTCCCTGACCGGTAGAGGAGGACGGCGAGCGGGACGGCAAGGAGTGTCTGGACGACTGCGACGGGCGGCACGGCCTGGAGGACGAACTCGGTACCGGCGGTGAAGGGCACGAGGAAGAGCGAGTAGCCGACCGTCGTAGGCGTCGTGATGATGGCGCCGTGGCCGATCGCGCGAGCGAGCCCGTAGAAGAACACCTGGTCGTCGTTCGGGAAGTACCAGCCGTTGTGCCCGACGAGGCCGGTGCCGATCAGGATCGGCGCCAGCGCGAGCCGAAGCGCGCACGCCGCGCCGATCGCGAGGAGCCAGCGATCGGCCGGCAGGAGTCTCGTGTGCGCGCCGCGCAGAGCGAGCCCGAGCCTGGGGAAACGCCCCGGGCGGGAGCGGAGTTCCTGCATGTGCGCCGGTAAACATACCCCTGTCCCCGGCGGCCGACTAACGTTCCCCCGTGCCCGCCGTTCGAGCGCCCGCTCCGTGAGCCGCTATCTCGTCACCGGCTGCGCTGGCTTCATCGGTTCGCAGCTTGCTGCCGCGCTCCTGGCCGCCGGGCACGAGGTCGCCGGCGTCGACGCGATGTCGGACTACTACGCGCGGGCGCTCAAGGAGCCGAATCTCGCCGGGCTCGAGGGCGGCTCCTTCTCCTTCGCCGAGGTCGACCTCGCCGACGCGCCGCTCGAGCCGCACCTCGAGGGAGTCGCAGGCGTCTTCCACCTCGCGGCTCAGCCGGGCGTGCGCGGGAGCTGGGGCGAGTCCTTCGCCCGCTACGTCCGCGACAACCTCCTGGCGACACAGCGGCTCCTCGAGGCGGCGGCCGCGGCCGGCGCGCGGGTCGTCTTCGCGTCCTCCTCCTCGGTCTACGGGAACGCCGAGGTCTACCCGACTTCGGAGGACGCCCGGCCGCAGCCGATCTCGCCCTACGGCGTCACGAAGCTCGGCTGCGAGCACCTCGCGGCCGCCTACGCCTCTCAGGCAGGAGCCGACGTCGTCGTCCTGCGCTACTTCACCGTCTACGGCCCGCGCCAGCGGCCCGACATGGCGTTCGCGCGGATCACGTATGCGCTCGTTGCCGGGACCGAGTTCCACGTCTATGGCGACGGCCGCCAGTCGAGGGATGTGACGTACGTTGGCGACGCTGTGGAGGCGACGCTCGCAGCGATGGCCCTCGCGCCCTCCGGCGCCGTCTACAACGTCGGAGGTGGCACCGAGGCCTCGCTTCGCGACGCGATCGAGATCCTCGAGCGGCTTGCCGGGCGGCGCCTGGACGCTCGCTACGAGCCGGTCGCCGCCGACACGAGCCGCATCCGCGCCGAGCTCGGCTGGGCGCCCGCGACCTCGCTCGAGCAGGGCCTCGCGGCACAGCTCGCCTGGGCCGCTGGTACAGTCGCCCGCCAATGAGCCCGGAGCTCGAGGCCGAGCAGGAGGTCGACTTCGGCCGCTACGCGAGCCGGATCGCGGCCCGCTGGTGGCTCGTCGGGCTCGCCGTCGTGGTCGGCGTGGTCCTCGGCTACATCGTCTCTCGCAGCGGCGGCAACGTCTTCCGCGCCACAGCGACGATCTATCTCGGTCAGCCGCTCTCCCCGAGCGGGAACGCCCAGATCCAGAGCCTCGCGACGAACCCGTCGACGGTCTCGCAGATCGTCAGGAGCCCATCGGTGACGCGCCCGATCGCGGAGGCGCTCGGGATCAAGCCGGGCAAGCTGCGCCAGGGCGTCTCGACCACGGCGGTCTCGGGCTCGATCGCGAAGTCCGGCCAGACGCAGCTCGTCGAGGTCTCGGTGCGGGGACCGTGGCGGAAGGAGTCGGCCGAGGCCGCGAACCGGCTCGCGCGGACGGTCGTCGAGCGGGTCTCCGGCTACGTGGACGCGAAGATCGCCTCGCTCCAGGGGCTGGTGGCAAGCCAGCAGCAGGAGCTCGACTCGCTCGCGAGCCGGGTCGACGAGAACGAATCCGCGATCGCCGCCGGATCGGGCCTCTCAGCCGGCGAGCGGCTCACGCTCGTCAACCTCACGGGCCTCCTCGAGCAGCGCCGGAGTCAGCTCCTGCAGGACCGCCTGCAGACGCAGCAGCTCCTCACGCTCGCCGAGGACGTCGAGCGGGCCAGCGTCGTCACGCAGGCCTCGCCGGTCGAGGTCGCCGCCCGCTCGAGGAAGAGCTCCATGGTCGTCGGCGGCCTCCTCGGCCTCGTTGCCGGCGCCCTGCTCGCCCTCCTCGGGGCGCCGCTCGTCGGGCGCCGCCTCCATACTCGGGCATAGTGGCTCGCCCAGCGACGTTCACCGGTTTCTTGCCCACGATAAGACTTCGCCCTGCGTCGTCCGCAGTCGCGCCCATGCTCCCCAGCATGAGCGCTCCCTGCGTCCTAGCCTGGCTCGCTTCTCGCGACCCAGAATCCCGACGACGTCACCGGACGAACCACTGATGCGCGTCTCCTTCATCATCCCCGTCTACAACGAGGAGCGGACGATCGGGGAGGTCCTCGAGCGCGTCTCCTCGCTCGACCTCGACAAGCAGATCGTCGTCGTCGACGACGGCTCGACCGACCGGACGCCCGAGATCCTCGCGCGGTGGTCCGAGCGGAACGGAGTGGTCGTCATCACGCAGCGAAACCAGGGCAAGGGCGCCGCCATCCGCGCGGCGATCCCGCGCCTCGAGGGCGAGATCGCCGTCATCCAGGACGCGGACATGGAGTACGACCCGGTCGAGGTGCCGAAGCTCGTCGAGCCGATCGAGCGCGGCGCCGCCGACGTCGTCTTCGGCTCGCGCCTGCGCGGCGGGGCGCCGCAGCGCGCCCACCTGTACTGGCACCTCGTCGGCAACCGCTTCTTGAGCTTCGTCACGAACGTCCTCTACAACACGACGATCTCCGACATGGAGACCGGCTACAAGGCCTTTCGCACCGACGTCCTGCGCTCGCTCGACCTGCGTCAGAGCGACTTCTCGATCGAGCCGGAGATCACCGGGAAGGTCTGCAAGCGCCGGCTCCGGATCTACGAGCTTCCGATCTCCTACTACGGGCGCACGTACGACGAGGGCAAGAAGATCACCTGGCGCGACGGCTTCAAGGCGCTCTGGGTGCTCGTCCGCGTCCGCCTCGAGCCTTAGTGGTCGCCACCGCAAATACGGCCCCGCCTGTCCGGCTGCAAACCGGCGCATCCCGGCGTCCTCGGTCGGCCACATACCACTTGGGTCTGCGGCCTCCCTGCGTCCTGGGGCTGCTTGGTTTTCGCGCGGCCAGACGAGACCGTGCTTACGGTGGAGACCACTTAGTGGC
>JBGPNP010000145.1:0-6646 GCA_041487575.1 Gaiellaceae bacterium
CCGAGACATGTCGCCGCGGGCCGCTTCTCTGGCCTACCGCGGCGCGCGCGTCCGGGCCTCCAGGTGGTAGGCCGCCGAGATCGGGCCGTTCTTCGGCAGGAAGACGTCGGCGTAGACGAAGACGCCGCGCCGGCCCGTGTTCTCGATCGAGACCGTGTCGGGCCGGCGGCCGAGCTTGTAGCTCCCGTCGACGAGGTACTTCCTGCGGGCGGCGCCGCGGGCGAAGACGGTCGGCGTTCCAGGAGCCCAGAGCTCGAGGTCGACGTTCGCGTCCCCGCGCACGGTGATCTCGACCGTCCGACGGGCGGGGACGAAGACCCGGTAGACGTCCTCCGGGTCCTCAGTGAGGTCGAGGCGGGCCTCGAAGCTCGCGGAGGGCTTGCCGGGCCGCGTGATCGGCCGCGTCGCGTTCTTGAAGAGCCCGTTCGCCTTCACCTGGTCGATGTCGTCGTTCGGCTCCTGCTGGTCGCTCACGGGCGCCTTTGCGGTAAGCGCGGCGGGCACGTCGAGGAGGCCGAAGCCGGTGTCCTCGTCGTAGCCCCTCGGCCCGATGTCCTTGGCGGAGCGGCGCATGAGGTCGAAGACCTGCGTGTTGTCGAGCCCCGGCCGGGCCGTCCAGACCCAGGCCGTCGCGCCCGCGACGAGCGGCGCCGAGAAGCTCGTGCCGTCGTAGGTCGCGTAGCCGGAGGGGTCGGCCGAAAGCGGCACGGCAACAGGAATCCGGACGCCCGGCGCGGAGAGGTCGACAGCGAGGGACGAGCTCGAGAACGACGTGGGCTTCCCCGACTCGTCCGTCGCGGCCACGGTCAGCACGTGGTTCAGGCTGGCCGGGAACTCGAGCGGGTTCCCCTGCTCGAACTCGTTCCCTGCGGCGGCGACGACGATGTTCCCGGCGCCGAAGGCGATCAAGACCTCGTCCTCGACCATCGGGTCGAACTCGGTGCCGCCGAAGCTCAAGTTGATGACGCCCGGGCCGGCGTCGATCGCATGCTCGAGCCCCTGGACGATCAGCGAGGTCGAGAGGTCGCCCGTGTCCCAGACGTTCAGCCGCGCCTGCGGGTAGATGCCCACGAGGCCGATGCCGTTGGCGGGCGCCCCGATCACCGATGCGACGGCAGTGCCGTGGTCATCGCCAACCCCGCTCACGTCCTGCTCGTTCAGGAGCGTGACGTCGGGGCGGCCCGCGAACTCGGGGTGCGTGACGTCGAGGCCCGAGTCGATGATCGTGACGGGCTTCCCCGGGCCCGGCGGCTCGGCCTGGTCGGCGCCGACCGCGGCGATCCACCACTCGCCCGGGAGGAGCGGGTCCCCAGCGGTAAGGTGGCCGAGCCGGCGGTAGTGCCGGTCGGGCTCGACCGCGCGCACGAGCCGCGCCCGCAGGAGGCCCGGGAGGATCCGCTGCGCCCTAGCAGACGGCAGGCTCCAGATGCCGAGGCGGCGCGAGACGAGCCGCCCGCCGGAAAGCCGGAGCGCGGGCACAGCAAGACTGCCTCGGGCGCCGTCGAGCTCGATGAGCGCGTCGCGAGAGGACGCGAGTCCGGCGAGCGTGCGCGAACCGGGGAGGTGCGGGCGCCCGGCGTGGTTCGAGGCGCCGAGCGACGTGCCCGGCCAGGCGAGGACCGCGATGATGAGGGCGAGACATGCGCGCATACGTGGGCCTGGGAGGGAATATCGGCGACCGTCGAGGGTACCTGGAGCGGGCGCTGGCGCTGCTCGCCGAGGAGCCCGGCGTCGAGGTAGTCGCCGTCTCGAGCTTCCGCGAGACGGACCCGGTCGGCTACCTCGACCAGCCGCCTTTCCTGAACGCCGCCTGCGCGGTCGAGACGGAGCTCCCGCCGCGCGAGCTCCTCGAGCGGCTCCTCGCGATCGAGCGGCGGCTCGGGCGGGAGCGCGCAGGTCCGCGCTTCGGCCCGCGCACGATCGACCTCGACCTGCTGCTCTACGGCGACGCGGTCGTCGAGGAGCCGGACCTGACCGTCCCGCACCCCCGCCTGGCGGAGCGCCGCTTCACCCTCGAGCCTCTTGCCGAGCTCGACCCGGCGCTTGCCCTCCCGGGCGGCCGCCGGGTCCGGGACTTGCTCGCTCCCCTAGAATGAGCGCCATGTCCCACCTCGACGAGCTCGACGAGTTCGAGGCCGAGCAGGAGCTCCGCCTCAAGAAGGAGTACCAGGCCGTCTTCGGCCTCTTCCGTTACTGCGTGGTCACGCAGGACTCGACGTACCTCTGCAACAAGCTCGAGCTGCGCCAGCTTCCGCAGGCGAACTACCCCTTCTTCCACCTGACGATGGAAGACGTCTGGGTCTGGGACAAGAACCGGCCGACGCGGATCATCCCGCGCGCCGACGTCTACACCTCGAGCGATGTCACGGTCGAGGAGCTCCGCGGTGAGGGTGACGGCCCGCCGATGACGCCGGAGGCCCTGGCCGAGAAGCTCGGCGAGACGCTCGGCGGCGACGAAGACTAACCGCGGAAAATGCTGCGCATTTCCCGCGGGGTGTAGCTTGTCGCCTCGCGAGGGCACACAATGCTCCTGGCCGTAGACGTCGGCAACACGCAGACGGTGTTCGGCGTCTTCGACGGCGACCGTCTCGTCGAGCACTGGCGCGTCGCCACCGAAGGTGAGCGCACGGCCGACGAGCTCGCCACCCTCGTCGTCCGGCTCCTCGACCTGCGCGGCCTTGAGCTCGACGAGATCACGGGCGTCTGCCTCTCCTCGACGGTGCCGCAGCTCGTCCGCTCCTACCAGGAGCTCGTCGAGCGCTACCTGGCAGCGCCACTCGTCGTCGTCGGCCCCGGCGTCAAGACCGGCCTGCCGATCCTCTACGACAACCCGCACGAGGTCGGCCCGGACAGGATCGTCAACGCGGTCGCGGCCCGCGAGCGCTACGGCACGCCCTGCATCGTCGTCGACTTCGGCACCTCGACGAACTTCGACGCCGTCTCGCGTGCCGGCGAGTACGTCGGCGGCGTGCTCGCGCCCGGGATCGAGATCTCGATGGAGGCGCTCTTCGCCCGCGCCGCCAGGCTCGTCAAGGTCGATTTCACGCCGCCGCCGTCGGTGATCGGCAAGACGACCGTGGCAGGCCTGCAGTCCGGCCTCGTCTACGGCTTCGCGGGCCAGGTGGACGGAATCGTCGCCCGCATCCGCGGCGAGCTCGGTCAGGACGCCCGCGTGATCGCGACCGGCGGCCTCGCCGGACTGATCGCCCCGTTCTCGGAGACGATCGAGCTCGTGGATCCGCTCCTGACGCTCGAAGGCCTGCGCCTCGTCTGGGCGCTCAACGCCTGACCACGACCTGGTCGAAGTAGGCGCCCTCCATCGGGCTCGCCCAGACGTTCTCGACCCAGGGGCGCCGGACGAGCAGGAAGCGTCCGTAGAAGATCGGCAGGATCGCGGCGCGCTCCGCGACAACGAGCCGGTCGAGCTCGTGGTAGAGGCGCATCCGCTCGCCCTGGTTTTGGAGCCCGCGCGCCCGCTCGATCGTCTCGGCGATCTCGTCGTCGGTGTGAAACGACGGCTGGCCGGCGAAGAAGCCGCGAAAGAAGCCGTCAGGGTCGGGGTAGTCGACGATGAAGCCGTTCAGCCAGAGGTGGGCGCTCGCCGGGATCCTCGTGAGCGCGTGGACGCGCTCGTGCACGACTCGGAAGCGGGCGCCCAGCTCGCCCCACTGCTCGAGCAGAGGCTCCGGGTCGCGGAGCCACTCCGGCACGAGGAACTCGAGCTCCGGGAGACCCTTCCCGTCCGGATAGCCGGCCTCGGCGAGAAGCCGACGGGCCAGGTCGAGGTCGTACGGGAGGGCGACCCGGTGCGAGTGGCCCGGCATCGCAGGCGGGATTGCGCCCCCACCGGTGGCGGCGTGGGAGAGCGGTGAGATTTGCGGTGCCACCTTCGCCCGGTCGAGCGCGTGCGAAAACGCCTTCCGCACGAGCTCGCTCGAGAACGGCGGCGTACCCGCGCGGTAGGCGACGTACCACGTTCCGAGCCCGGGGACGATCTCGGCGATCGTGTCGCGGACATCGGCCACGGAAGGGTCGAAGGCGTGCCAGAGGTCGAAGCGGCCGGCGCGCCACGCCTCGGCCACGTCCGGGCTCGAGAGCCCGAGCGTGATCCGAATCTCCTTGACGTTCCCGTGCGGGCCCGGGCCCTGCCAATGCGGGTTCGCCGTCAGGAGCGCGTGATCGGCCGTGTACTCCGCGAGCACGAAGGGACCGTTCGAGACGAGGTTCCCGGGCTCGCGCCATGCGTCCCCGAGCTCCTGACACTTGTGCCTCGGCCAGGGGAACGACCACACCGAAGCGAGGATGTAGGGAAAGTAGCTGCGCGGCTCGCGCAGGCGCACCTCGAGGGTGCGGTCGTCGAGCGCTACGGCGGACTCGACGTCCTCCATGAGGAAGGCTGTGACACTCTCGCCCTCCCGCATCCGCCGCCAGGTGAAGGCGAAGTCCTCGGCGGTCACGGGGACGCCGTCGCTCCAGCGGACGCCCTCCCGCAGGCGGAAGAGGTACGTGCGCCCGTCGGTCGAGACGCGGAAGTTGTCGGCCAGCGAAGGCAGGACGTTGAGCTCGCGGTCGAGGGTGAGGAGGCCGCGGAACAGGTGTCCGATGAACTGGGCTCCTTCGGTCGTGTACGAGCTGCCCGGGACGATTCCCTGGAACTCATGATCCATCGCGACCTCGAGCCGCTCTGTGCGCTCGAGGCGGGCCGAGGGAGGCACACGGCAGCAGAACGCCTCGTCGTAGGCCATCTCGGCGTGGACGAAGTCGAAGGCGAGGTGGTGGGCAAGCGCCATCTTGAAGAGCGTGTCGCGGGCCCTTGCGTCGTCGCCCATGGCGACGAGGTAGTCGCGGGCCCTGCTGTAGTGCGCGATCGCCTCCTGGTCCGCGTACATCGCGCGGGCAGCGTCGCCGGCCTTGAGGAGGTACTCGACCGCCTTGTCGCGCTCGTTCGCCTCCGAGAAGTGGCGCGCGAGCAGCCCGTACGCCTCCTCCGGCGACTCCTCGTAGGTGCGCTCTAGCGCCTCGCCCGCCGCCAGGTGGAGCCTGCGGCGCTTCGACTCGACGAGGCTCGCGTACGCAACCTCCTGGACGAGCCCGTGCCGGAAGCGGTACTCGGGCGCCGGGCGGCGCCGCACCTCGATGACGAGGTCGAGCCGCTGGAGCTCGGAGAGCGCGGGGGCGAGCTGCTCGTAGGGGACGATCTGCTCGAGGAGCGGCAGCCCGAACGTCCGCCCGATCACCGCAGCCACGTTCAGGACCTCGCGCGCCGACGGCTCGAGCCGGTCGAGGCGGGCCTGGAGGGCGCCCTGGACGAGCGCCGGGATCGTCAGCTCGTCGGTGCCTACGGCGAGCGTCCAGCCGCCGTTCTCGCGCTGCAGAGCGCCGCGCTCGATCAGGTCGCGGAGCGCCTCCTCGAGGAAGAAGGGGTTGCCGCCGGCGCGCTCGGCGAGGAGCTCGGCAACCGACTCCGGGAGCTCGCCTTCGGCGACGTTCCCGGCGAGCACTCGGCTCGCGTCGCTCGGGAGCGGGCGAAGCTCGATCTCGCGATAGCGGTGCGGGTAGCGCTGGCGGGCGCGCTCGCCGAGGCGCCAGGAGGCGTGCTCGCGTTCCGTCCGGTAGAGGAAGAAGAGGCCGATCGAGGCCTCCTCGGTCACGGGCAGCAGGCTCTCGAGGAGCTCGAGCGTGGCCGGGTCGGCCCAGTGGAGGTCCTCGAAGACGAGGCAGAGCGGGCGCTCTTCGGCGAGGCGGCAGACCAGGTCGGCGAAGACCTCGAAGGTCTGGTGCTGGACAGCTTCGCGGTTGAGCTCCCGCAGGCGCGCAGCGTCGTCGGATTCGAGCGCGAGGCCGACCAAGCTGGCGACGAACGGGTAGGCGTCGGCCGCCTGCTCGCCCATGACCTCGGCGAGCTGTGCCTTCAGCTCGAGCCTGACCCGCGCCTCGGGGGTCGACGCGCCGACTTCGAGCCATTCGCGCAGGAGGTCGCGGACGGGCCAGTAGGGGAAGGACTGCGCGTAGGAGACCGCCCGTCCCTCGATGACGCGAACGCGGTCCCGGTAGCGGCGCTCGACCTCGACGACGAGTCGGGTCTTGCCGATCCCGGGCTCGCCCATGATCGAGACGATCGCGCCCCGCCCCTCGGCGAGGCCGTCCATCGTCCGCTCGACGACGGCGAGCTCGAAGTCCCGGCCGACGAGCGGCCGCGTCGCGTACGGCGGCACGTGCTCGAGCGCGCCGAGGACGCGGTACGCCTTCACGGGCGCGCGCTTCCCGGTGAGCTCCCGCTGCCCGAGCTCCTCGAGCTCGAAGCAGCTCTCGACCTGGAGCTGCGTCGCGTGCCCGACGACGATGCCTCCGGGGCCCGCGAGCTCCTGGATGCGGGCGGCGACGTTGACCGTGTCGCCGAGCGCGTTGTAGGGATCCTCGCTCTCCTCGTTGATGACGACCGGGCCCGTGTTGATGGCGATCCGCGCGGAGAGCTTGACGTCGTAGGCTGCCTCGACCTCGTCCGAGTACTGCGCGAGCGCCCGCTGGATCGCGAGGGCGGCCCGCACGGCCCGCTCGGAGTCGTCATCGTGCGCACGCGGGGCCCCGAAGACGGCGTAGACCTCGTCCCCGATCCGCTGCGCGACGGTGCCGCCGTAGCGCTCGA
>JBGPNP010000146.1:0-6603 GCA_041487575.1 Gaiellaceae bacterium
CACCCTCCCCCCGCGCTTATGGTCTCGCCCCGGGTTGTTTGGGTTGGTGGGGGGGGGGGTCGCACTCCCCCCCCCCCCCCCCCCGCGACCGGGGTCACCTTCTTCTTCTGAAACGGGTTCTTAGCGCCGAGAGCATGAAACTTCAGTGAGCGAATGGCATGACGTCGGCTCCGTCGAGGACCTCGAGCGCGCGGGCCGGCTCGTCGCCCGCGTCGGCGGGCGCGAGGTCGGGGTCGTGCGCGACCCCGACGACGGCCGGCTCGTCGGCGTCCGCAACCGCTGCCCCCATCACGGCGCGCCGCTCTGCCTCGGCCGCGTCCTGGAGCGTCAGGCAGGTACGCCCGGCCGCTACGGGCTCGAGGGAACGCGCGTCCTCCGCTGCCCCTGGCACGGGTGGGAGTTCGACCTCGACACCGGCCGCTGCCGCGACGAGCCGTCGCTCCGTGTCGCCGTCTACCCGGTTCGGGTCGACGGCGGTCGCGTCCTCCTCGGCACCTAGCGGTCGGGCGTCGCGAGGGGCACTTCAGGTCATCCCTCGCTCACCTTAGATACCCTCTCTCGCATGGACGAGCAGACTTCGACGGACGCTCTGCTGACAATGGTCGTGGACTACGTCATGCCAGTCCTCCCGCCCTACGAAACGAGCATTTACCTCTACTTGCTCCGCCGAAGCCATCTCGACGGAAGCCCGACAGTCCGTGTCGGGAAGCGCACCATCGGTGAGGGCCTGGGCAAGGGTACGAGGTCGACCCGGGGCAACTACCAGCACATCTCGGAGAAGCTCGAGAACCTTGAACGGGCCGGCTTCATCGCGGTGGGAGACGCGGATAGGCGTGGGACGCTTTACACCGTTCGTCTGCCAGCAGAGGTGTCATCTGTCCGAGAACGGATGATCGGCGCGAGCGGAGAGGAACGGCGAGGGGACTACTACCGTGACCCGGAGCTCCGCGTACACCTTTTCGAACGCGACAGTTGGCTCTGTCGGTACTGCGGCGAATCCTTGACCAAAGAAGAAGCCACGCTCGACCACATCGTTCCTGTTGCAAGGGATGGGGGAGATGAGCCGGACAACCTCGCTACTTGCTGTCTGATGTGTAACTCGATCAAGTCGGGCCGGACGTACGAGGAGGCAGCGCCGCAGCTGCTGGCAACCGTTCGAGCACGACGAATGCGAACGTGCGGCTGAAGGGCTGATTAGCCTCAGGCGACGAGGCCAGACCGGACGAGCTCGACCACGCGCTCGAGGTCCTGGGGGATCGGGTCGCCCTCAGCCGTGAAGGGCACCCGCTCGCGGACGAGCTCGTAGACGCGCCGCGTCCCGGCTCCGAGCCGCGCGCCTTTGCGCAGGTCGACCGCCTGCGCCGCGAGGACGAGCTCGATCGCGACGAGCCGCTCCCCGAGCCCGACCATCTCGGCGAGCCGTTTCGCCGAGAGCGGCGCCATCGTCATCCGGTCCTCGATCCCCTCCGCGTGGGTCGTGCTCACGAGCTCGAACGAGACCGGCTGGGCGAGCAGCCGGGCCTCCGCGGCGAGCGCCTGCGCGGGCACGCCGAACTCGGAGAGCGAGTTCTCGGCAAGGCCCGAGCGCGGCGCAAGTCCCTCCGGCAGGCCTGTGAGGTGCCCCTGGAGGAGCTTCACCGCCAGCTCGCAGGCGCTCGAGAGCGCGGGCGCGAGGGCCACCCGCAGGAAGTCGAGCGCGGCCGCGAGCGGCAGCACGTCGAAGTTCGCGACCGAGACGATCCGCTCCTCGGCGGGGACGATGAGCGGGTTGTCCTGGGCGGCGTTGAGCTCGACGGCGACGACGCCCTCGGCGTACCCGAGCGCGTCGGCGAGCGCTCCGTGCACCTGCGGCAGGCAACGAAACGTCAGCGGGTCCTGAAGGTTTCGCGCTGCACCCTCGTCCCAGAGGTAGCTGCCCTCGAGCAGTGCGCGCAGCCGATCGAGCGTCGAGCGGAGCCCGGGATACGGCCGCACCTCTCCGACGAGCGGGTGGAGGATCGTGAGGTTCGCCGCGAACGCTTCGAGGTCGAGCGCGCCGGCGACGTCGAGCGCGCCGGCGAGGCGCCTCGCGTCCGCGACCGCGAGGGCCGCGGTCCCGGTCGAGAACGCGTTCGAGTTGAGGAGCGCGATGCCCTCCTTCGCCGCGAGCGGGAAGTCGCCGAAGAGCTCGTGCGCGAGGTCGGCGGTCTGCGCGAGGTCGGCCTGGCCGAGCGAGCCCAGCGCCCGCACCCGAGGCCGTGCACCGGCGTTGAGGGCGGCGACGATCCGCTCGGCGAGCTCGGGCCGCACGCCCGCCGTTGCCTTCGCGAACGCGTTCGCGAGCCTGAGCGCCGCCGCCCGGACGATCTCCTCCGGCAGCTCGGGCCCCTGCCCGACGCGGTGGTTGAGGATGAGCATGCGGTTGAACGCGGGCTGCTCCTCGGCGGGGACGCGGAACTTCTTGCGCATGCCGACGCCGGTCGTGAGCCCGTAGACCTCGTCTCCCCGCGCGAGCACGCGCTCGACGAGCGCCCGCGCCTCCCGCATGCGCTCGACCGCCGCCGGCGCAAGCTCGACCCGCTCTCCGCCGCGCGCGACCCACACGACCTCGCCGATCGTGAGGCTCTCGCCGTCGAGGGCGACGGTCATCCCCACACCGCTCGCGCCGTCTCGGCGATCGTGCGGAGCTTCGCGCGCTCGTCCTCCACCGTGAGCGCGTTGCCGACGACCGACGTCGCGAAGCCGCACTGGGGCGAGAGCGCGAGCCGCTCGACGGGGACGAAGCGGGCGGCCTCTCGGATCCGCCCGGCGAGCTCCTCCACGGTCTCACGCCGGCCCGACTTCGTGGTCGCGAGCCCGAGGACGACCACCTTGTCCTCCGGCACCGCGGTGAGCGGCTCGAAGCCGCCGGAGCGCGCGTCGTCGTACTCGAGCAGAAGCCGCTCCGCCGTGATGTGCGGGAAGATCCGCGCTGCGAGCCAGTCGTACCCGCCCGACACCAGCCAGCGCGAGGCCTGGTTCCCGCGGCAAAGGTGGAAGCCGAAGGTGACGCCCGGGTGGTCGCCGATGACGTGGTTGTCGAGCTCGAGCCCGAGCTCGAGCCAGCGCTCGGCCGGCCAGCCGCGGCTCTCGTAGAAGGCGCGCATGTCCGGGTCGACGAGCAGCGGGTAGTGGGGCGCGTCGAGCTGGACGTAGGTGCAGCCGAGACGGACGAGCTCGTCTACCTCCTCGCGGAGGATCCCGGCGACGTCGCCGAGGAACTCCTCGAGGCCCGTGTAGGCGGCGCGCGAGCGATCCGGTTCCCAGAAGTTTGCGAATAAGCTCGGACTCGGGAGCGTTACCTTCAGCACCTTGGCCGTCCGCCCCCGCGCATACGTGTACTCCCCGGCGGAGAGGAAGCGCTTCCGCCTGAGCTTGCCGACGACGGCGATCTGCGGCCGCTCCACCACCATGTCGCCGAGCTCGCCGGAGTGCCACTCGCCCCACAGGAAAGCGTCGAGGTCCCACTCGCCGAAGCCCTCCACGGCCGCCGGAAGCTGGCTCTGGAACGAAAGCCGCCGCATCTCCCCGTCGGTGACGACGTCGATCCCCGCCTCCTCCTGGAGGGCCAGCGCCCAGTCGACGGCTCGATCCTCCTCGCGCTCGAGCTCGGCCTGCGAGAGCTCTCCGCTCTCTCGCCGTCGCCGCGCCTCGAGCAGCTCCGGCGGGCGGAGGAGGCTGCCCACGACGTCGGATCGGGCCTCGAGCACGAGGGCCACTCTAACCGCGCCCGCTACCATGGCCGCACCGCTCCCGCGCCGCACATGAGAGACGTCCTCGTCATCTGCCCGCAGGAGCGGGACCTCAACGTCATCGCCGCTGCGGGAGTCGGAGGGCGTTACCGCGTCCGCTACGCCGGCTCCGATCTCGACCAGCTCGAGAGCTTCGATCCGCGGGTGTTCCTCGAGGAGTGCGACTCGATTCCGGCTGAGGGCGTCGTCGGCTCCAAGGACCAGTCCGCGCTTCTCGCGGCCCTGATCGCCGAGCGGCGAGCCCTGCCGGGCCCGAGCGCCGAGGCGCTGGTCGCGTGCCAGCACAAGCCGACCTCGCGAGCGCTGCAGAAGCTCGCCGCCCCGGGCGCCGTGCCCGGCTTCGCCCTCCTAGGTGACGAGCCGCCCTTCGACTTCCCGTTCTTCGTCAAGCCGGTCGTCGGGCGACTCTCGCAGAACGCCTTCCGCGTCGACGGCCCGGCCGACCTGCTCGGCATGCACGAGATCGACCGCTACACGACGCGGTACGCGCAAATCGCGGAGCTCGCGGGCCTCCCCGTCGCGGCGGTACACGGCTTCCTGGCCGAGGAGCTCCTCTCCGGGATGGAGGTGACGTACGAGGGCTACGTCCACGCCGGCCGCGTGACGACGATCGGCGTCACCGACTCCGTCAAGTACCCCGGCACGAACAGCTTCGAGCGCTTCGAGTACCCGACCGTCCTCTCCGAGGAGCGGCAGACCGAGATCGAGGAGATCGCGGCACGCGTGGTGCCGGCCCTCGGCTTCGACGGCGGCTTCTTCAACGTCGAGCTCTTCGTCCCGGAGCGCGGTCCGGTCAAGATCATCGAGGTGAACGGACGCATCGCTTCCCAGTTCGCCCCGCTCGTCCAGGCGCTTCACGGCCGCTCGACCTACGACGCGCTCTTCGCGCTCGCCTGCGGCGAGGATCCCCACTGGCGCACGGGGACCCCCGACGGAGTCGGCGTGAGCTACTGCCTGCGCGTCTTCGCGGACGCCCTCGTCGAGGCCGTGCCGGATCCGGAGGACGGGCTCGAGCTCCTCGTCCGCCCGGGCCTCCACCTCTCGGAGCAGGGCGTGAACGACGCCCAGAGCTACCGGCTCTGCATCCTCTACGGCGTCGGCGAGACGCGGGAGGAGGCCGTCCGGCTCTGCCGCGAGCGCGCCCGCGCGCTCAGCTTCCGGCTCGCGCCGGTTCCGGTCGGCTGACCTCGAGCGCGGCCACCGGCCGGTTCGAGATGCCGACTCCGGCGACGGCGGCGCCCGCAAGCGCGAGAGCGGCGGCGAGGATCATCCCGGCCCGGAAGCCGTCCACGGACGCGTCGTGGAACGCAGGCACCTTCTCGCTCTTCGCGAGCGGCACGGCGCCCGGGGCGTCGACCCGGCTGTGGAAGATGAGCGAGATCACGAGCCCGATGACCGCGACGGCGATCAGGCTCCCGAGCCGCGACACGGTCGAGTTGACGCCGGAGGCGATGCCGGCGAAGCGTTCCGGGGCCGAGCGGAGCGCTGTCACGGTGATCGGAGCGACCAGCGCCGACATCCCGAGGGAGAAGCAGAGGATCCCGGCCAGCCCCCAGGTCCAGAGATCGCCCCGGCTTTCCAGCCCGGCGAGGAGGAGCAGGCCGGCGCCCATGAGCGCGGGGCCGCCGCTCAGGAAGAGGCGGGGGCCGTGGCGGTCTGCGAGCGTGCCGAAGCGGGCGGCGAGGAAGATCATGGCCGCGCTCGTCGGCACCTGGCAGAGTCCGGCCTCGAACGGCGTGTAGCCGAGGAACTGGAGGTAGATCGTCAGGTAGACGAGTCCGCCGTAGATCGCCCCGTAGATGAGGAACGTGGCCGCGTTGGCGACGAAGAAGTTGCGGACCCGGAAGAGCGCCGGAGGAAGCATCGGCTCCTCCGAGCGCACCTCGCGGTACCCGAACGCGGCGAGGCAGGCGGCCGCGGCGACGAAGCTCCACCAGACCTCGCCGAAGCTCGTGGCGGCGCCCTGGACGAGCGCGTAGGTGAGAGTGCCGAACGAGGCGGCAGCGAGGGCCGCGCCCGGGATGTCGAGCGCGCCCTGGCGCATCTGCTTGCTCTCGTTGCAGCGTCCTAGCTCCGCGACCCCGAGGCAGACAGCGCCGAGCGGCAGGTTGAGGAAGAAGATCCAGCGCCAGGAGACCCATTCGACGAGCGCGCCGCCCGCGAGCGGGCCGGCGAGCGTCGAGACGCTCGTGAGCGACGTCCAGAGGCCGATCGCCCGGCCGCTCTCCTCCGCGTACACGGAACGGAGGAGCGCGAGCGAGTTCGTCGTCATGAACGCGCCGCCGACGCCCTGGAGCGCCCGGGCGAGGATGAGGACCGCCTCGTTCGGCGCAGCCCCGGCGAGGATCGAGGCGGCGAGGAAGGCGGCAGCGCCCGCCATGA
Organism: Gaiellaceae bacterium; assembly: GCA_041487575.1. Taxonomy (GTDB): domain Bacteria; phylum Actinomycetota; class Thermoleophilia; order Gaiellales; family Gaiellaceae; genus JBGPNP01. The sequence continues at coordinate 6,153 of JBGPNP010000146.1, forward strand.
AGGTGTTGCGCCGGCCGTAACGGTCGCCGACGGCGCCGCCGACCAGGTAGAGGCTCGCGAGCGCGAGCGAGTACGAGAGGAAGACCCACTGCTGGCCGGAGAGGCCGAGGGCGAGGTCCTGCTCGATCGTCGGGAGCGCGACGAGCACGACGGTCGCGTCGAGGAAGGCGAGCGACGAGCCGAGGACGGTCGCCGCGAGCGTCAGCTTCTTGCGCGTCTCGAGGCTGAACGGCGCCATCCTAGGCTCAGCATAGGCGCGGCGCGAGACGGCCAACCGGGCCGCCAGAAGGCGAAAGCCCCGCCGGAGAGGCTGTTGCACAAAGCCTCCGAGCGGGGGTTTTCTATGGGCCGTATCGCCGGGGCGGCGGTGGAGTGTTGGAAGACGGGGTGCGCGGCCCGCTGGGCTGATCACCTTGCTGGCGCCAGAGGCCCCGGCGTGGCCGTTCCCGCC
>JBGPNP010000147.1:0-6595 GCA_041487575.1 Gaiellaceae bacterium
AACCTCACGACCGAAGAATCGTTGCTGCTGGCGTTCGAGCGTGTCGTGAGCAAGCGCTACAGACATCGATGGGCGGCGGCGACGCCGGGTACCAAACGGGGTACCAGGTCGAGGCGCCCGCCGAGCCTCGCGAAGCGTAAGAGGGCCGGTTTGCAGGTCTTTTCGAGCTCCCCGGGCTGGACTCGAACCAGCAACCCTCCGGTTAACAGCCGGATGCTCTGCCAATTGAGCTACCGGGGAACGGACCGCCGATTGTAGCCTGTTGCTCTCCTGAGCGAAGCGACGGGATCAGCCTGAGCCGGAAAGAATGCGGGGCATTGTCCCCGGCTAGCCCAGGAGGCCCGCAGCCTCGCGGATCTTTGCGAGGGCGCTCTGGAGCTCGGGTAGGCGCCCCGGCTCGGCGGTCGCGATCTCGCGTCGCAGGCGCCGCTCGTGCAGGCGCAGGAGGAGCTCCCGGGCCGTGTCCTCGTCGATCCCCTCGGCGGCCGCGTGGGCGTCGAGCTCAGCGAGGAGGCCGACCAGCTCCTCGTCCGTAGACCCGGGCTCGACGAGGTGGCGCTGGACGCGGCGGTGGAGTTCGGAGTCGAAGTGCTCCGGCGCGAGCTCGGCGAGCATCCGGGCAAGCTCCGGATGCGCCACCACGCCCGCGAGCGCGTAGCGCTCGAGCCGGTCGGGCGCATCGAGGATCTTCCGGCTCACCTCGCCGATCTTCCCGACGCGCCGCGGCGAGAGCGCCGTCTGGAGGTCGGGGGGAAGGTCGAGCCGGCCGGCCGCGTAGCGCACCGCCTCCACCCACTCGGTGTTCTGGTCGAAGCGCCCGACGATCTCGCGGACGCGCAGGAAGGCCTCCTCCTTCGAGCCGGCGCGGTCGATCTCGAGCTTCACGCGATAGCGCGGATACGACTCCGCCGCCTCGAGCCGCTCCAGGAAGCTCTCCGGCGCGGAGGCGGGATCCTCGCCCGGCTTTAGCGTGACGACCCGCACCTCCTCGAACTCCCGGTGCGCGAGGTCCATCCCCCGCAGCGTCGCCTCGGCGCCGGCCGCGTCCGCGTCGAAGCAGAGGTAGAGCCGGCGGGCGAGCCGGCGGAGCTCGCGGAGCTGCTGCTCGGTCAGCGCCGTCCCCATGGAAGCGACGGCGACGCTGACGCCGCGCTGGTGGAGCGCGAGCACGTCCGTGTAGCCCTCCACGACGATCGCGCGCTCCTCTTTCGCGATCGCCGCCCTCGCCCGGTCGAGCCCGTAGACGAGGGTCGCCTTGTGGAAGAGCTCGCTTTCCGGCGAGTTGACGTACTTCGCCTCGATCGGGTCGCTCTCGGAGAGCCGCCTCGCGCCGAACCCGAGCACGCGCCCGCGCGGGTCGGCCAGCGGGAAGACGAGCCGGCCGGCGAAGTAGTCGTTGCCGCGGCGGTTGAGGAGGCCCGCGGCGACGAGCTCCTCGCGCGTGTAGCCCTTCTCGCGCGCCTTTTCCGCGAGAACAGTCCCGCCCGGCGAGAGTCCGAGCCGGAACTCGCGGCAGACCTCCTCGGCCAGCCCCCGCCCGGCGAGGTAGGCGCGCACGGGCTCACCCGCCGGCGCGTCCCAGAGGTAGCGCGCGTAGAACGCCGCAGCCTGCTCGAGCAGCGCCAGCATCCGGTCGCGCTTCCGCCGCGCCGCGTCCGCCTTCGGCGAGGCTTCCTCGTACTCGAGCTGGACTCCGAACCGGTCGGCGAGCCACTCGACGGCCTCGGCGAAGTCGAGCCCCTCCTTGTCCTGGACGAACCGGATCAGGTCGCCCTTCGCCTGGCAGCCGAAGCAGTAGTAGAGCTTGTCGACGGCGTTCACCGAGAAGCTCGGCGTCCGCTCGTCGTGGAACGGGCACCGGCCGACCCAGCGCGCGCCGACGCGGCGCAGCGGCGTCCAGGCCGAGACGACCTCGACCATGTCGGCCGCGGCAACGACGGCCTCTTTCGACGAGTCCCTTATGCGGGCCAAGCGAGCGCGAACCGGTCGGTCATGCCGGCGACGTAGTCGGTGACGCGCTGGACGAGATCGCCGACACCTTCCGGCGGCAGGTCCTCGGGGTGCTCGAGGAGATGGTCGAAGAGGCGCCGCACCGTCGCAATCGCCCCTGTGCGCGGTCCCTCGGCGGCGGGGCCGAGGTAGACGCGCTCGAACATGAACGAGCGGAGGTTCAGCATCGCGCGCCCGATCTCGTCGGTCTGGACGATGTCACCGGCCTCGGCGGAGGCCTCCACGAGGTCGTGCACGAGCGTGTCGATCCGGCGCGAGCCGCGCGCGCCGAGGAGCTCGATCTCGTCGCGCGGCAGGTCGTCCGGATCGAGGATCCCGGCCCGGACGGCGTCGTCGATGTCGTGGTTGATGTAAGCGACGCGGTCGACCAGGCGGACGATCTTCCCCTCGAGCGTCGCCGGCTCGCCGTCGCCCGTGTGGCGGAGGATCCCGTCCCGTGTCTCCCAGGTGAGGTTGAGCCCGCGCCCGTCCCGCTCGAGCACCTCGACGACCCGGAGCGAATGCTCGTTGTGGCGGAACCGGCGCCCGAACCGCTCGGAGAGGACCTCGTCGAGCGCCTGCTCGCCCGTGTGCCCGAAGGGCGGGTGCCCGAGGTCGTGACCGAGGGCGATCGCCTCGGTGAGGTCCTCGTTCAGCCCGAGCGCCCGGGCGACCGTGCGCGAGATGCCGTCGGTCTCGAGCGTGTGCGTGAGCCGCGTCCGGTAGTGGTCGCCCTGCGGCGAGATGAAGACCTGCGTCTTGTGCTTGAGCCGGCGGAACGCCTTCGAGTGGACGATCCGGTCGCGGTCGCGCTGGAACGGCGTCCGAATGCGGCACTCCTCCTCTTCCTCGTACGCCCGCCCACGCGTCTCGTAGGAACGCACAGCGAGCGGCGAGAGCCAGCGCTCCTCGTGCATGCGGATCCGTTCTGCGAACGAATCCGCTACGTGACCTGCGAGCTCAGGCATGTCTGGTGAGGGTACTCGTCATGGCGGCTGGGAGCTCGCTTCTCGAACGCGGCGCAGAGCGCCGCCCTAAATGATGACCGGGACAGTGCCGCCGTCAACGCCCCACGCAGCTCCTGTGACGAAGCTGGCACGGTCCGAGCACAGAAAGACGATCGTGGCGGCGATCTCCTCCGGCTCCGCCATGCGCCCGAGCGGACGGCCCTTGCCGACGTCGGCGAAGACCTGCTCCCGCGTCTTCCCGCTCCGTGCGGCGACCTGATCGGCGAGGCCGCCCTCGGCCACCCACGCCGGCGAGAGCGTCGGGCCCGGCGCGACCGCGTTGCAGAGGATCCCGTCCTTCGCGTAGAGGTCGGCGACGAGGCGGGAGAGCGAGAGGACGGCGGCCTTCGTGACGCTGTAGTTCGGCATGCCCGTCGAGGGTCGCTTCCCGGCGGTCGAGCTGACGTTGACGATGCGGCCGGAGCCCCGCGCCCGCATTCCCGGGAGAACCGCCTGGATCGCGCGGATGTAGCTCATGACGTTGAGCTGCCACATCTCCTCCCACTGCCCGTCTGTCAGCTCGTCGAAGGAGGCCTGATAGGCGATGCCGACGTTGTTCACGAGGCAGTCGACCCGGCCGAAAGCTGTCTCGACGGCGTCCACGACGGCGGCTGGCCCGGCGGGGTCGCCGAGGTCGGCCGCGATGCCGAGCGCAGCGCCGGCGTCCACCCGCGCACGCTCGACGCTCTCCCGGCTACGGCCGGAGACGACGACGGTCGCGCCCTCCTCGACGAGCATGCGCGCCGCCTCGAGGCCGATACCTGCGGTCGAGCCCGTGATGACGCACACCTTGTCCCGGAGCCCGAGGTCCATCAGTCGCTCGACCGGTGACGTTGCTGCTTCCGCGGCGAATGCAAAGCAAGCCAGGCAAGGAAGCAGGGAGCCCCGGCACCACATAGCACGGGGGCGTCTGAGGACGCCGCCTGGCGCAGTCCTCGGGCCGCCAGGGGAGCAGGGGACGTTGCCGGGCGAGCCACCTGCCTACGATATCCCCCGTGACGACGATCCTGCTCGCGCGGCACGGGGAGAGCGACTGGAACTCGGCGGGCCGTTGGCAGGGCCACGCCGACCGACCGCTGACCGAGCTCGGCCGGCGGCAGGCCGAGCTCCTCGCGGGCGAGCTCGCGGACATTCCGCTCGTGGCCGCCTACGCGAGCGACCTCCGGCGCGCATGGGAGACCGCCGAGATCGCCGTCGCCTCGCGCGGGCTCGCGGTCGTTCCCATGCGGGCGCTCCGTGAGGTCGACGTCGGCTCGTGGGCCGGCCTCTCCCGCGCCGAGATCGCTGAGCGTTTCCCGGGGGCGTTCGAGCGGTGGGGCTCCGGCGGCGACGGCTGGGACGACGGCGAGCCGTACGACATGATGGCCGGGCGGGTCGTCGAAGCCGTGCGGCGGATCGCGGAGGCGCACCCGGGCGGGCACGTGCTCGTCGTCACCCACGGCGGGCCGATCCGGGCGGTCAAGGCCCGCGCGCTCGGCATGACGTTCGCCGAGCACCGGCGGACGGCGCCTGTGGAGACGAATGCGGCCGTATCCCGCGTGGCCGTCCGGAACGGCTCGATCAACCTGCTTGAGTAGACTGGCCTCGTGGAGGACTACACGAACAAGTACAAGGGCGAGCAGGTCGAGCTCGCCCTCTTCGGCGGCGAATTCCAGGAAGGCGTCCTCACCGCCTACTGCTACATCGAGGACGTGGCGCATGTCGAGCTGAACGGGCACATCCTCGTCCCGTTGCAGAACGTCGCTTCCCTCCACTGCACGAGCCGCTGCGACGCCCCGGAGCCAGACTGGCCGCCTCACGGCCTGGCCGAGGGCGATGCGGACGACCAGCCCTAGCGGACGATGACGACTGCGCTCTACGCGGCGCGGAACGTGCTCAAGACCTTCCTCCTGCTTGGGGGGCTCGTCGCGCTCTTCACCGCGCTCGGCTGGTGGATCAACGGCTTCGGCCTCGCGAGTCTTTTCTTCGTCGCGGCGCTGCTCGTGGCGGCGACGATCCACTGGTACGGCCCGCGCATCGTCCTCGCCTCGCTCGGAGCCCGCGAGCTCGCGCTCGCCGAGGCGCCCCTCCTCCATTCCATCGTGGATCGGCTTGCGCTCGTGGCGAAGGTCCAGCGCCCGAAGCTCTACCTCCTCGCCGACGGCCACCCACGGGCCCTCTCGGTCGGGAGGGGAGCGAGCTCCTCGGGCATCGCCGTCAGTCACGGTCTCCTCGGCATGGCGACGCCGGCGGAGCTCGAAGGCATCCTCGCCCACGAGCTCGCGCACGCGCGCTTCCGCGACGTCACGCTCCAGACGCCGCTCGTCGTCCTCGCCGGGTGGCTCGTCGAGGCGAGCAGGATCGGGGGCTTCCTCGAGCGCGCGCTCCTCTTCGTCCTCGGGCCGATCGCGGCGAGCCTCGTACAGGCCCTCCTCTCGCCCAGACGAGAGCTGGCCGCCGACCGCGAGGCGGCGCGCATCCTCGAGACCCCGCACGCGCTCGCTGACGCACTCGCCCACCTCGAGTTGGCGCAGGAGCTCGTCTCCTTCCGGTCGAGCCCCGTCACCGCCCCGCTCTACACGGTCAACCCGTTCCCGAGCCAGGGCCTCGCGGCGCTTTTTGACACGCACCCGCCGATCGCGGAACGCATCCAGCGGCTCCGGGCGCTCGACCCCGACTGGCGCGAGCGCCTGCGGGCCGCGTGATCCCGCCGAGGAACGGTCGCGGCTCGCTCCTCAGCGCCGTACACTGCCGGCTCACCTGGCCGTTCCATCACCACTGGCGGCTGATCGATCGATTCGAGGACGAGCGGAGCGGCCATCGCCTCGCGCAAGACCAGATCTCCGCAATGGAGCCCGCCGCTCCGCAGTTCGAGACGATCGGGTTCGAGTGCTTGCGCTGCGGCCGGCGCTCCTGGGAGGTCCGGTCCAGATGGGGAAACCTCGGACATGTGCCCACTCCGAAAGGGCCCAACTTCTCCGACTACTACAGATAGAGCTGACGAAGGAGGGGCCGCATCTCGCGGCCCTTCCTTCAAGGTAGATCCGGCGGCGTCCTACTCTCCCGGGAGGTTGCCCTCCGAGTACCATCGGCGCTGGCGGGCTTAACTGCTCTGTTCGGAATGGGAAGAGGTGTTTCCCCGCCGCCATGACCACCGGAAGTTGCGAGGGACGTGCGCCCAGGCGCACCCTCAAAACTCCATAGCGACTCGACGGTGTTCAAATCAAGACCTCGGGTGATTAGTACGGGTCCGCTGAACGCGTTGCCGCGCTTGCACGTCCCGCCTATCAACGTGGTGGTCTCCCACGACCCTTACTCCCTCGAGGGGATGGGAGGCCTCATCTCGAGGTGGGCTTCCCGCTTAGATGCTTTCAGCGGTTATCCCATCCAGACGTGGCTAATCAGCAGCGCCGTTGGCACGACGACTGATACACCAGAGGTCCGTTCGTCCCGGTCCTCTCGTACTAGGGACGACTCCTCTCAAGCCTCCAACGCCCATGGTGGATAGGGACCGAACTGTCTCACGACGTTCTGAACCCAGCTCGCGTACCGCTTTAATGGGCGAACAGCCCAACCCTTGGGAGCGGCTTCACCCCCAGGATGCGACGAGCCGACATCGC